>CANROV010000240.1 GCA_947632315.1 Candidatus Gastranaerophilales bacterium | reverse complement strand
TTATTATCTTTATTTTATGGCCAAAAAAGTGCATTATCTTTTTTAATCTTATTTTCTCTTCCGTTGTATATAAATCTAATTTTTCCCCTTCTTTTGAATTTAAAAGCATTTGAACACGAGTTATAATATTATCGATTAATTCTACATCTTTCTTATCAAGGTTTTTAATGAGTTTATTCCTTTTTTCTGTAATATCAGTATTTTTTAAATCTTTAAATAATTCCTTTACAAAAATTTTTTCTCCTTCAAGAGTATACAATTTCTTTTTACCTAATTTATAGAGTATTGTTATAATTGTATCAAATAGTTTTTCATTTAAACTCATAATAAACTCCTGTTTTCTAATTTACATTATATTATCTAATCCGTAAATGAATTCGTTATTATCAAATAAGTATCTAACGGCAAGTAAAACACCTGCCATGTAACAAGAACGATCCATTGTATGATGTGCCAGTTTTAATATTTGACCGTTTGCTCCAAATATAACTTCTTCAGAAGCAATATAACCAGGCATTCTTACCGAATGAATATGTATATTTCCTTTTGATTCCGCACCTCTTGCTCCTTTTAATAATTCTGTTTCGGGACAGTTATTATAAGTGAAATCTGAATTTTCTTCTGCCATTAATTCTGCTGTTTTTATTGCAGTTCCAGAAGGTGCGTCTTTCTTTTGATTGTGATGAAGTTCAATGATTTCAGCATTTTTAAAGTACTTTGAAGCTTGCTTTGCGAACATCATTAATAATACAGCCCCCGTAGAAAAATTAGGAGCGATTAGACATCCCGTATTATATTCTTTTGATAATTCCTTTAATTCTTTTATATTTTCTTCGTTTAGTCCTGTTGTACCGATAACGGATTTTGTTTTATTTTTTATATATAATTTCACGTGTTCAAATATGTCTTTAGGCTGTGTAAAATCAATTATTATATCAGGTTTAGAAGTATCTAATGCCGTTTGAATATCTGTTTGAATTTTTATTCCGCATTCCCTGCCTGTAACAATAAGACCTATATCAGTGCCTTGTCCGTTAATATCAATAGCAGCGGTAAGTTCTGTATCTTTTGCTTCCAAAACTGCTTTAACCACTTCTTTCCCCATTTTTCCCAAAGCGCCTGCAACTGCAATTTTTATCATTTGTCTTTCTCTCCTGCTATTTTCCCCTTTTTTCATAATACTTGTTGATTTTTCTTTTTGAATGATTTGTAAATAAATATTTAGCTTTTAATTTGTATCTTGCATTAAAATTGAAAATATGTTAGCATTTAATAAAACAGGAAAATATGTAAGTTTTTAAAAAAATAAGGAGAAAATATGGAAATTAACAAACAACAGCTGGAAAAAAGAATTATTTCTATCGGAACTGATATTACTATAATAGACAGCTTGATTAACTTTTTAAATCTCGCTATTGAAGATAGAGCCGATTTTTCTAATTATGATGTGGCAAATCTTACTATTGTTATAAGAAATATGGTTAGAATAGTTAAAACTAAATATGATAAACTTGAACAATTATTAGAAATTTAGTAAAATAATTCTGTCATTAAATTAATTATAAAAAGGAACTTTATGTCACAGCCGTTTGCTCAAAATAGTCAAATGAAAAAAAGAGTGTCAGTTTTGGTATTCCTTAAAGGTACTACTGCTCCTTTGGTGTTATATGTTGATAATCCTTTGGCTTTATACGATGAATTTAGTCAAATTTTAAGGTTTAATTCTCCAAATCCGAAACTCATAGAAAAAAGTACACTTGGCCCCATTAAAAAGGTTAGTATACTTTCTTCACAAATATGTGCTGTTGCTCTTCAGGAAGAACAATATCTTTGATTAATTCTCTCCTTCATCTTTCATATCAACAAGTATTTTTACCGTATGTTTTATTAATATAAATGCCCATCTTAAAACAAATAAACCGCAAATTATACCTGCTACAGCGTCAAGATGTATACAGTTATATATTTTCCCTATGACTAATACTACAATTGTTAATACGGAAGATAATATGTCTGCTAATATATGATAGTATGCTGCTTTATAGTTATAGTCTTCCTTCTCTGAATGTTTATGGATATGTGCTGAGGGGTGTATATGTAAATGATGGTCTTTCATTACCGTTATACATATTGTGTTGACTATAAGACATATTATTGCAATTAATATTGCCTCATTGAATTGTATTGTTTCAGGTTTAAAAAATCTTTCAAATGATTCAACCGTAATCCAAAATCCTGCGAAACCAAGCAGAATTGAGCTTGTATATGCCGCTAATATACCTATTTTATAAGTCCCCGAAGGAAATTTTTCCGAACCGTTTAACTTCCTTGCAAGTATATAGGCTATATATGTTAAACTTAAGGTTATAACATGTGTCCCCATATGATAACCTTCCGCTAATAATGCCATTGATTTTGTTAAATGTCCGTATGTAATTTGAATAATCATTGCTATTACTGTGCAAATAATTACTATAAGAGTCTTTTTCTCGTTAGATAGGTGAGTAT
>CANROV010000239.1 GCA_947632315.1 Candidatus Gastranaerophilales bacterium | reverse complement strand
AAGCGACATAACAAGTTTTGTATCTTTTTCGGTCAACGGCAGGTCGCCTTCTTTGTAGCCGAGGTTTTTATGTAACTTTTGCAAGTGCAAAGGAACAGGATAATATATCATTGCACCGATACCGTTTTCCTGAAGAAGTTTATGAACTTCGTCGCGGTTTTCTATTCTGATTGTATACTGATGGTAAACGCAATAAGCATTTTCAGCTTCTTTAGGAGTCAATATTTCAGGGTATTTAGCAAACATTTCATTGTATCTGTATGCGTTTTCTCTTCTTTTTGCGTTCCATTCGTTAACATAAGGCATTTTTACTCTCAATATAGCAGCTTGAATTTCATCAAGTCTTGAGTTAACGCCAAGTTCATCGTGGTAATATCTAACGGCACCGCCATGGTTTCTGAGTGCAATAACTCTGTTATAAAGTTTTTCATCATTACAAGTAATCATACCGCCATCGCCCATACCGCCTAAGTTTTTGGTAGGGTAGAAGCTAAAACATCCGAAGTCGCCGAACGAACCAACTTTTTGCCCTTTATATTCAGCACCTATTGCTTGACAGCAGTCCTCAACAACTTTCAAATTATGACGTTTTGCTATATCCATAATTTTATCCATTTCAGCAGGCTGACCATAAAGATGAACAGGGATTATAGCTTTTGTTTTTGGAGTTATTGCCGATTCAATTTTATTTGCGTCGATATTAAAAGTATCAGGATTAATATCAACGAAAACAGGGGTTGCTCCTGCTAAACCTATCGCACTTGCTGTTGCAACGAATGTAAACGCAGTTGTAATAACTTCATCGCCCTTACCGATATCTAAAGCTCTAAGCGCCAAGTGAAGTGCGTCTGTTCCTGAGTTTAATCCTACCGAATATTTTGTTCCTACAAAATTTGAAAATTCTGTTTGAAAAGCTTTATTATGTTTTCCTAATATGTACGAACCTGAAGCTAATACTTCAATTACTTCTTTTTCAATTTCCTTTCCGATTTTGGCATACTGTCTTTTTGAATCAAGAATTGGTATCATAATTTTCTCCTCTAACTTGCTTATTAAGCGTAAAACTTTTTATATTTTTAGTTTAGCACAATAAATTAGTGCCTTTACATAATCTTAATAAGGGAATTTTATAGGAATAAATTTTATTAACTTTTGTAAATTTTTTAAAAAATACCCTAAAGATGAAAAATATAATTCCGACAAATTTAGTAAAGATTACCAGGTATTTTTTTACTAACAACGAGGATTGTCGTATGAATAATAAAATTTTTGGTATCCCTCAAAACCCGTACGGGGGGGGGGAAAAAAATAGGAATGAAATATAAACATTTTTTATCTGCAGCATTACTGGGATGTTTATTTTTCAATATTCAGGATGCAAATGCTCAAAATAATACGTATAAATCAGAGTACGGCGAAGGAAATAATGCCGTATATTATAAAATGGATAAAGAGAATGGTTTTCTCAAAAAAGTTGAATCATCTGAAAATGCTGATATTACGGTAAAATATAATACAAAAAGCGAACGTAAGCAAGACCCTGAAGAATCAGTTTCAGGAAGCTGGTTAGATTTACAAGAACAAAATTATCATGGCGGTGCTATAGTAATTGAAAAATCAGCTGAAAATACTGATATTAGCGGAATTTTTGCCGGTAATAACGTTTCATCCGAACACGATAGTTCATATTACGGCGGTGCTATTGCTATATTGGGACAAAGCACTATTATAAACAGCATACAAGCTGATTTCATAGCAAATTATGTTCACAACACTCAATCCGACCATAATATGGGCGGTGCTGTCGCAATACTTGAAGGAGCAACAGTTAATAGCATAATAGGCAATTTTATAGGCAATTATGTTGATTCAGAAAACGAAAAAGCTTATGGCGGTGCTATTGCTGTATATCAAAGACCAAGTGTAGGTGAAGGTAAATACGGACAATCACATATACAATTAATACAAGGTAATTTTATTGAAAATGCTGCAGTATCTGAAGGCGGTGACGTATTTGGCGGAGCTGTATATAATGACGGTATTATAGATAATATAGACGGATACTTCAAAGGCAATTATGCCAGAGTAAATTCGGGGAACCATAAAGCAAGAGGCGGTGCTATATTTAACGCTAAAGGCGGGGAAATAAAAAACATAACAGGAACTTTTGATTCAAATTATGCTTATTCGGATTTAAACAATGACAAAGTAAGAGGCGGTGCTATATATAATGATGAAGCGACAATAGGAACAATAAACGCTAACTTTATCAAAAATGAAGCAAAAACTAAAGATGAAGACGCAGAAGGCGGTGCTATATTCAATTATGATAATTCTTCAATCGGAAGTATCTACGGTAATTTCATAAATAATACTGTTATTTCAAAAAATCGAGCAGATGGCGGTGCTATTTATAACAGAGGTTCTATCGGTTACGATTCGGATGGAAATGAATCTCTGTTCAAAAAGAACAGTGAGTTATCAGACTTTCTTCTCAAATGTATTATGG
>CANROV010000238.1 GCA_947632315.1 Candidatus Gastranaerophilales bacterium | reverse complement strand
TTGTTCAAGCACTTTTGGAAAAAAAAGAGTGGGGTGAATTTTATGGCTATACCGCTTGGAATACTACGGGTAATACTGTTGGCTCCGCTTTGGCATTGGCTTTGACCTTCTTTAATGCTAAATTTCCCAATGAAACTGCATTTAATGAATTACAATTAATTAGATTCCTTGATGACTGGGCTTATCAGGCTAATATAAGAGCTGAAATAAGAAATAATTCGCAAAACCTTACCAATAATATTATTAAAGATAAAATGAAAATATTTGAAAATAAACTCCTTGATAAATTTTCAATGAATAATTATAAAATAGATTATATTTTCCCCTGGAAAAGATTTTTTGAAATTGAAATTAAAATTAGCCATTGATTGATATATAATTATATGAGTGATATAAATAAATAATAATACAAGATTTTAAAGGGGAAAAATATGGAAAAGAATAATGAAACTCTGCATATATTAAGACATTCGGCATCACATATAATGGCACAGGCTGTACAAAAACTATTTCCGTCAGCAAAACTTGCAATCGGCCCGGCTATTGATAACGGTTTCTATTATGACTTCGATTTAGACGGTCATTCTTTTTCTGATGAAGATTTGATTAATATTGAAGCAGAAATGAAAAATATTCTTAAACAAAATTTAACCTTTGAAAAATATCAAATTCCTGATGTCCAAAAACAAATTGATGAATTTAAAAAACAAGGTGAAATATATAAGGCAGAATTATTAGAAGAACATAAAAATGATAATCCTACTTTGTATTTGACTAAAGATAAGGACGGAAATGTTCTGTTTAACGATTTATGCTCCGGCCCTCACGTTCCTAATACAACATTCATAAAAGGGAATGCAATAAAATTATTAAAAGTTGCAGGTGCGTATTGGAGAGGCAGTGAAAAAAATAAAATGCTTCAAAGAATATATGCAACAGCGTTTTGGAATAAAGAAGACTTGGAAAAATATTTGAATTTCTTGGAAGAAGCACAAAAAAGAGACCATAGAAAACTTGGCGCACAGCTTGATTTATTCAGCGTTAGAGAAGAAATAGGCGGAGGCCTTGTACTTTGGCACCCGAATTTAGCTGTTGTGCGTGAAGAAATAGAAAATTATTGGAGAAGTGAACACAGAAAAAGAGGTTATGTTATAGTCCATACTCCTCAAATAGCTAAGTCAAAACTGTGGGAATTGTCAGGTCATATTGACCATTATAAAGAAAATATGTTTTTTATCCGAAAGGATAATGAGGAAGATGAACAATATATTGTAAAACCGATGAATTGTCCCTTCCATATAATGATTTATCAATCAAACAGATATTCATACCGCTCTTTGCCGTTAAGAATGGCAGAACTCGGAACCGTATACCGCAGAGAAAAATCAGGAGCGCTGTCAGGTTTAACTCGTGTACAAGGTTTTACTCAAGATGATGCTCATATCTTCTGCACCCCTGAACAATTGGTTGATGAAATAAACAATATTATTGATTTCGTTGCTGATACAATGAAAATCTTTAATATGGAATTTGAAGTGGAATTGTCAACACGCCCTGAAAGTTACGTAGGTGACCTTAAAAATTGGGAATTGGCTGAGGCAGGCTTAAAAGAAGCTATGGATAAAAGAGGTATGCAATATGAAATTAATGAAGGTGACGGCGCTTTCTATGGCCCTAAGATTGATTTTAAAGTAAAAGACGCAATAGGAAGAACTTGGCAATGCGCTACAATTCAATTAGATTTTAACTTGCCTGAAAGATTTGAAATTAAATATCAGGATAAAGACGGGCAAATGAAAACTCCTGTTATGCTTCACAGAGTTATATTCGGCTCAATGGAAAGATTCCACGGAATATTAATAGAACACTATGCAGGTGCATTTCCGATGTGGCTCTCTCCGGTTCAGGCTGCTGTTGTCCCTATCTCTGAACGTCATAACGATTATGCAAAAAAAGTTTATGATAAATTATTTGAAGCAGGAATTAGAGTTAAACTGGATGACCGCTCTGAAAGTATGGGCTATAAAATAAGAGAAGCACTCCAGGATAATAAAATCCCTTATGTACTTGTTATGGGTGACAAGGAAATTGAAGAGGGGCAAGTAGCTGTAAGAATTAGAGGTATTGGTGAAGCAGGAAAGATGAGTGTTGATAATTTCATTCAAATGGCTTTGGATAAAATTCATTCAAAAACTCAAGATTTGAGCTACTAATAAAAAATAAATAAAAAAGCAATTTCAGCCACAACTCTGTTACGTATAGAAAATTTCTAACTTCAACCTGAAGCAGGCTAAAATACGCCTGCTTCATTGTTGTTTCAGTAAGAAATTAAACTATACTTCACAATGGGCCTCAATTACTTTCTTCATTTATTATTCTAAAAAGTAAAAAATAAAAAATCTTCCGCTCGGTATTTGTTTCTATATTGCTAAACTCCACCTAAGGCTCCGCTAAAGACGCTCCGCCCTGCCGTCGTGTCGTTAAGCACTAAAACGAAACAAAATACAGGCTTTCAGATTTTTCATTTTTTTAC
>CANROV010000237.1 GCA_947632315.1 Candidatus Gastranaerophilales bacterium | reverse complement strand
AACGGGGCTTTTGTTGTTTCTTCGCTAAGAAGTTTAACTATACTCCGCAATGGACTTTAATTTTTATATTATTTCTTCTTCTTATATTTTTTTTAATTTTTTATAGAATTTAAAATAAATGATTAATTGAAGCCCATTACGGAGTATAGTAAAAACTTATTAATGAGGCAGCATAAGAGCGAGGGCTGTTTGACGACCGCAGGGAGGAGTTCCCGAGCTTGGGCCGAATTTAGAAGTTTTCTATACGCAGTACCGGGGCGAAATTAATTATTTATTTTAAATGAATTTTTAATAAATAAACACAAAAAATACCCCAGAGTTGTCGAGTTCAGAACTTGGTTACTTGAAAATGTGGCTTAATTATTTCTATAAAATTCTTGTTGAAGGTTCTTTTATGGTATGCTTACAACATGAATGATATTGTCATAAACTCACTTGAATCTGAATATTATCAGCCTAACATATTAATAGCAATATTCATTGCTTTGTATAAATCGGCTGAAATAACTTTAAGCAAGAAAAATTTAGGAAATTTTGAAGTTGAATTTAATAATTTTATTAACGAGGTTATTAATTCAGTTAAAATTTATACATGTTCAAAATATTCTTATGATGAAAAATGCCTGCCAGCCATATCTAAAAGAGAAAATGAATATAGTGTTACTTTATATATTGATAAAAATAAGTATGCTCAATTATATAATGGAAAAGAAATAAGCTATATTCAACAATTTTCGCTTTATTTTAAAAAATATCTAAACCTATTAAAAAAAGATGAACTTCGAGATGAAGTAATAAATATGCCCTCTTGGGAAACATTATCAACAAATTTCTTAAATTCTATTGATAAAAGATGCAATCTCAAAGACTATAAAATATTTGGGTTTGAGCATTTACAAGCAATAGCTTACTATATGGTTTATAACAATTTAAAAGTTAAAAAAATTGAAATTGAACCTTTGTTCCATAATAACAATAATATATTAGAAGAATCATCATGGAATGTGAAAATAACACTATCTTTAAAAATGTTTTTTAAATATTTCAGTTACAATAATTCAAAACCATTAACTATAGAAAAAATAACTCCACAGAAATATTCTCTAAAAGAACAAATAATAATTAATTTAGTACATGAATATATGAGAGAAGATGGCTGTAAAATACCTCTTGAAGATATATTAGAAAAAATAAATCCAGACTGGGATGAAAATTCAAAGATATACAAAAATTATAAAAAATATGTAAGTAATCTTATTTCAAGATTAAATAAAAAATATCTGCATAATATGGGGCATAAGTTGATTCAAGGCAAGGATTCACAGGGTTATTTTATTGCCTATAATTATAATGAGGAAATTGAGGAAATCTAAGGATTGCGGTATGCTATATTAGTTTCATAATCAGAAACGAAATAGCAGACAACAAGAAAACCTTTGCTACTATTCTGATTCAATGTACGAAAAGTGCAAATGTTCAAAATACTTTGTTTATTTTGTAGCAAACTTATTTGTACAACCTTCTAAAAAGAAAATGACGACTACAAAGCCGCTCATAGACTTTTTACGTGGGTTATTTTGTAATGGACAATTTCAAAATAAGGGCAAGCGGTGAAAGTAGTAAAAACCCAAAATTTCATAGAGGTAACAAAAAAGGAATTTCAGCAATATCAATCTGAACCAATTACAGATGCCCAAGCTATTGAAATTCAAAAGAACTTATTTGGGGTTGTAGATTTGTTACTTCAATGGAATCAAACAGTATGTAATAAAACGTGTGCATAAGCACATAGAAAGGTAGATATGACTATGAGAAAAGAATTAGAAAAAATTGGCAAAGAAACACGCAACAGATACAAAGCGACTGTTGTAAGAATGGGGATTAAATCAAATAATTTTAAAAATTTCCCTGAAAGAACTATTTTATTAGGAAATGTAGTCGATGTTTCAACAGGAAAAGTTGTTACAGACCACCTATGGTTTACAGTACATAAAACTTTAAAAAAACTTAATCTTAGGGAAGAAGATGAAATTTCTTTTAATGCACGTGTTGGAAGTTATAGAAAAGGACACAAAAGAAAAAATATAGACTACAAATTAAACAATATGTCGAAAATCGTTGTAGAAAAAAGAACAGAAAGAGAATTAACAGAAAATGAAATTACTTCTTCTACACCTCCATCATTTCAAGAATTGCGGGAAGCACAAGCACGTAAACAACAGGAAATAGAAGAAGAAAGATACAGAGAGGATATAGAAATGGCAATGGAATATTTTTCAAGAAAATATGAAAAATGACAAACCTCAAACATATAAAACTTAAAAGAAATACAATATTTAAGGCATCAATATATGACTTTTGGTAAATTAGAATACAAGTTAGATTATAAAATCCTATAAGAATAATATATCAGTACAGAACTCTTACATACATTTTATAAATTTTATAATACAACAGAAGGAAGGAAAAAATGATAAGAACATTAAAGGATAGTTCATTAATTAATGAACATAATAGAAATGATTATGTTAGTTGGTTTACAAATATATCTTCATGTATTTGGTTATTTAAAG
>CANROV010000236.1 GCA_947632315.1 Candidatus Gastranaerophilales bacterium | reverse complement strand
TAAGGCCACTATTTGACAAAGCTGTTACTGAGGGTGTTCTCGAATATAATGATACTGCTTATTTCCAAATATTTTCAATTCCTTATATGAAAAACTCTATTGCTTTCAACTGTCCAAGAATAATATTAAATGAAGGTGAAAATCCAACTAACCCCTATGTTCATTCTAAATGTTTAGTTAACGGAAGAAAAGCTGTATTAAGATTATCAGACTTCTGTGTAAAATATCTTCCCGGATTTGAAAATGCTTATATTTCTCATATATCGGATATGCTCGGAGTACGTGAATCATACCGTATAAAAGGCAAATATACTATGACAAAAAACGATATAATAAATGAGAATATCCCTGAAAATATAGCATTAGCCTGCGATTACCCTATTGACATTCACTCTAATAATAAAAACAATGATAAACTTGAATATACCCATCATACATATTATTTACCGTTAGAAGCATTAATTTCAGCGGAATATGATAATTTGTACGGAGTCGGCAGAATATTAAGTGCTGACTTTGAATCTCAGTCGGCACTTAGAACTCAGTTAAGCTGTTTTTCAATGGGTGAAGCTGCTGCCAAGGATATTTATAAAAAATTATTCTCCGCTTGATTCTCCGTTTAATACAAATTTTTTATCAAATAATTTTTGAAAATCAGCTTTCTCAAACTCTTCAGGGGATACATATCTTCCGCCGTTTTTGTAATAAATCTCTATTGCTTCATCAATAGCAGGCGTAAATTCTATTTTGTTATTTCCGTCATATTTACTGTTATATAAAGATACAGCCTTTCTTATTATACCGTCTTCAAAAGCACCCTCCATACCGGCTATTGTAATTGGCAGATTTTTGTATGAATAATAGCTTATCAGATACTCATTTTTATAAACATCAATATATTTATACCTGCTGTTAAGAAGCAGTTTGTTATAAGTATAATTTCCTTCTTTAATATTATCGGTAATTACATTTATATTAAATATCAAAAGAATCAATAATACAGAAATAAAAGATGTGTAAAAAACTTTTTTATTATTAAATATGCAGGCTGATAGTAAATATATTATAAACAAAAAAAGAATAAGCATTTGAACAATAATATCATAATGGATAACAGCAGTATGCTCCATTGGTTTGCCTGCAAACAGAAGAATTGTAAAAAAAACAAAACTGCCTGCCAATAACGAAAATGAAACAGATAATATTTTATTTTTGAATGTTTTATCAGCACAAAAATATACTAAAAATGCAAAAAAGGTTATAACAATTAAATAAGGTAAAAAATAATGAATAAAGGTATCCTTATAACCGGCAATATATTCAGGGAAAATAGTAACAGCAGCATCTATTGTCTGGCGGAAACCTTTTAAAGTCCCCTTTTCTTGTGCGGATGACAAAAAAATGGGATTAAGAAAATATAATAAATTTCCGATAATTGTTGATGCAAAAGAAATTAAGAATAATCCTTTTTGAGTATTTTTATTAAATAAACTTGAAACTAAAATAAATATGAGTGCAGAAAAAGTTGAAATAGCAGTCATTTCTGATGACATACCAACCAAAACACCTGATATAAACAGGAATAATTTATTTCTTTTATTAAAAATAACTACATTTGTATATATTTTTATAAATGACTGCCAAAATATAAAAAATAAAATAAACGGAAATACAAAGCAATAAAAAGAAGCATAAAGCTCATTCTGAAAATTACAAGTATATTTAAGCTGCCAGAATACATAATTAAAAAAAAGTAAAATAGGAAATAACAGATTCTTTTTATTAAAAAGGAACAAAGTTTGAGTAAAAAACCAAGAAAAAGAAGCCCAAAATACACCCTTAATTATCCCTCCGCCTGTTTGTATCCATAAATAAGGATGTATGTTAAAAAATCCGGGTAAATCAAAACCAAAAAATAAAATTATTGCATTTGATATAAACTTAGCCCTGTATGCACAAGAATAATATTTCGTTAATAACCCTGTATCTTTTGACCAAATAAATGAATAATCATCGTGTTCTATAAAATTATACTTTGATAATTTATAAACAGAAAATACAATAAAAAACAAGACAAAGCCTGTCAAAACAAGCAATAAAATTCTATTAAATTTTTTCATAAATCTTTTTTAATTAATCAAGATAAAAAGCCGTAACAACCTTATGAGAATCCTCAGCATGCTGAATTGCTTTATGAAGTGTATTGGAAGTATGAGATAAGAAACAAATCAATTGCTGGCATTCATCAATGATTTCTCTGTTACAAATACGGCTGGCGTCAGCTAATGTCATCATAGATCTGTCAGGATGTTCCAAAATATTAGGAACACCAATCAATTGATCCTGAACGTCAGAAGGCTGTTGACCTATAGTTTGAGGCAAGATAACTCTTAATTTATCAGGATTAGCTTTCATCGCCCCTCTTATAGCAGCAGCATTTGTACCTGAAGACCCGCCTGATGTTATTACTGTATTTCCTTGAATAACAAGAGCATAGGATAAAATTTCAATAATTTGCTGATGTGTTATAGGCAGGTTTCGACTTCCGATTATTGCAACTTTCTTTGCTGATT
>CANROV010000235.1 GCA_947632315.1 Candidatus Gastranaerophilales bacterium | reverse complement strand
GAGGAAACGGCGACTATAAAATAGTTACTTTTGCTCCTTCAAGCGTTCAGGAATGTATTGATTTAACATATAAATGTTTTTATGTATCTCAAAAATACAGAACTCCCGTCTGCCTTCTTGCCGACGGCATGCTTGGACAAATGATGGAACCTGCTGTTGTTGGTGAGTATCCTTATGAAGAAATTGACCAATCTTCTTGGGCTTTAGATGGCGCTAAAGACAGAAAACCAAGATACTTAGCTTCCATTGAGCGTGAAGAAGAAACTCTTCAAAAAAGAGTTGTAAAACTTTTTGAAAAATATAAACAAATTCTTGAAAATGAAAATATATTTGAAAAATATGAAATTGATGGCGCTAAGGTTGTTATTACGGCATTCGGAAGTATAGCCAGAATAGCAAAAGCTGCAGTAAAACTTGCAAGGAAAAACGGTCTAAAAGTCGGCTTATTAAGACCTATCCTTTTAAATCCGTTCCCTGAAAAATTAGTATCTGAAATTGCACAAAAAGTTGACGGAATTTTGGATATAGAATTAAACTGCGGTCAAATGCTTCAAGATATAAAAGCAAGTTTAGCCGGTGTTGCTTCTAACATTCCCGTTAAATTTTACGGCAGACCCGCAGGCGTAATGATGACTGTTGAAGAAATATATGAACAAATAGAGAAAGTTTACAAAGAAATAGTAGAGAAAAAATATGGAACAGCTTGTATATAAAAAACCTGATTCAATAAAAGATGATTTTAGAATAACATTTTGCCCCGGCTGTGACCACGGTATAGCTGTAAGGCTTGTTGCGGAAGTGCTGGATGAACTTGGAGTAAGAGAAAATACTATTGGTATTGCTTCAGTTGGTTGCAGTGTATTTTCATATGATTTCTTTAATGTTGATATCGTTGAATCTCCTCACGGACGTTCTCTAGCGGTTGCTACGGGAGTTAAACGTTCAAAACCCGATAAAATCGTATTTACTTATCAGGGTGATGGCGATTTGGCTTCAATAGGTATGGGTGAAACCATTCACGCTATGACAAGAGGGGAAAAAGTTACCGCAATATGTATTAATAATACCACATACGGCATGACAGGCGGACAAGCAGGCCCTACAACATTAATTGGTCAAGTTACCACCACTACTACAAAAGGGAGAAATCCTGAAATATCAGGTTATCCGATAAAAATTTGTGAAATATTAAAAGAAATTGACGGTACTGCTTTTGTAGCAAGGGTTTCTCTTGACAGCCCTTCTAATATATTAAATGCAAAAAAATGTATTAAAAAAGCATTTGAAGCACAATTAAAAGGTTTAGGTACAGGTTTTGTTGAAATACTTGCAACATGCCCGACAAACTGGAAGATGACCCCGAAACAAGCTCACGAAAGAGTTAGAACTGAAATGGCAGAAGTATTTAAACCGGGTATTTACAAAGATAAGGTAAGTGAATAATGGATTCTAATGTATTAATTGCGGGATATGGCGGTCAGGGTGTTTTATTTATCGGACAATTATTAGCTAAAGCTTGTATGCACGCAGGTTTAAGTGTTACTTGGACTCCTTCTTACGGAGCTGAAATGAGAGGCGGAACGGTTAATTGTACTGTTTGTGTTTCTGATGATGAAGTTGCCTGTGCTTATGTCGCCGAGCCTAAAAATGTTATTGCACTTAATGCTCCTTCATTTGCTAAATTTGAAAAAAGAATTAAGCCAGGCGGTACAATGGTTGTTAATTCTTCATTAGTTAAAATGCCTCCATCAAGAACCGATATTAATTATAAATTTGTTCCAATGACTGAAATTGCACATAATGCAGGTCATGAAAAAATGGCTAATATTGTTTCATTAGGTGCTTTCTTAAAGACTCTTCCCGTTGTTTCCAAAGAAAGTATTATAGATGTAATGAAAACAATGTTAACAGGGAAAAAGGCTGTTATGCTTGAAGGTAATATTCAAGCTCTTGATGAAGGTTTTGAAGCTGTTAAATAATTTAGCTGGCATAATTAAAAAGGAAATTGAAACTTGTAGCGGTTCAAGTTACTTTATTTATATTTATTAATTAAAAAAATTTTTCAAAAAAGTAAAAAAATAAATAAAAAAAGTAATTGAGGCCCATTGTGGAGTATAGTTAAATTTCTTACTGAAGCAACAATGAAGCAGGCGTATTTTAGCCTGTTTCGGGTTGAAGTTAGAAATTTTCTATACGCAACAGTTGCGGCTGAAATTGCTTTTTTATTTGCTTTTTTATTCAAAAAGGAATTTAAGAAAGTAAAAAAGGAATTGAGGCCCATTGTGGAGTATAGTTAAATTTCTTACTGAAACAACAATGAAGCAGGCGTATTTTAGGCTGCTTCGGGTTGAAGTTAGAAATTTTCTATACGCAACAGTTGTGGCTGAAATTGCTTTTTTATTTGCTTTTTTATTCAAAAAGAAATTTTAAAAAGTAAAAAATAAAAAATCTTCCGCTCGGTATTTGTTTCTATATTGCTAAACTCCACTCAAGGCTCCGCTAAAGGGCGCTCCGCCCTGCCGTCGTGTCGTTAAGCAATAAAACAAAACAAAATACAGGCTTTCAGATTTTTC
>CANROV010000234.1 GCA_947632315.1 Candidatus Gastranaerophilales bacterium | reverse complement strand
TTATAAACATTATTATTTCGCCGACCGAGTAGGGATATTTTTTGGATATTTTAATTGCAAGAATTTCGGTTCCGTCGACAGAAGCTCCGTTTCTTATTATTAAGCCTACACCTGCTCCTAAAATTAGTCCGCCGAATATTGCCGACAAAAATAACTCAAGATTTTCTATAACACAATGACCGTGAAACAGATTCCCAAATAATGTGACTCCGACAGCAAACATTATGATTGCAAAAAATGTTGAAAAAACAAATCTTTTTCCTAATTTTCTTAATGCCAATATTATAAAAGGCAGGTTTATTGCTACAACAAATATCCCTAAAGATTTTGCCGTAAGCGTGTTTAATATCATTGATATACCTGTTATTCCGCCATCTATAATATGACTTGGAATTAAAAAACCTTCAATTGCAAATGCATAAATTATTGCTCCGAGTGCAAGAAAAAAATATTCTTTTATGTAACTGCCCATAACTTACCTTGTTAATCTTTTACTATTATACAATAATATGTATTTTATAATAAATCAACATCGGAAGAATTTAACGGAATACCCATTTGTCTTTCAAGATTAGCGGCGGAAACATGATAGTTTAATAATGTGTTATAGTAATCAAGTTGAGAATTTCTGTATGTTGTTTCTGCATCTTTTAATTCTATTGCGTCGCCAAGTCCTACTTTATATCTCCCTGAAGCTTGTTCATATTGTTCTTTCGCCTGCTCCATTGATAATTTAGCAACTCCTATACTCTCTTGCGCTGTCGTCAAATTTAAGTATGCCTGTTTTACCTCTAAATATATACTTTGTTTCGTATTCTCATAATCCGCTAAATCTTTTTTATATGTCGCTTTAGCTTCGTCTACCTGCTTCTTTAACTGCATTAAATTTACGGTTTGATAATTGAGCTGTGCGCCGAATTGATAACCATAGTCAGTATCAACTCTTTTTCCGCCTCTTGTATATGACGCAAAACCTGATATGTTAGGCGTAAATGCTCGCTTTGATGTACGTACCAGCATTTCGGAAGCATCTGCTTTCTTCTTCGCCGATAATAACTGTGGATTTGTATCAAATGCCGCTTTTATTGCGTTATCGGCAGTAATATCATAAGCTTTTGTTGTTAAATTATCAATTACGTTATAATCTGAGTATTCAGGCATGCCCATGGCGTTTGACAATTGAACATAAGCTATTTTTAACGTGTTTTGTGCTTGAATTAAATTTAATTTAGCACGCCCTAAGTTGTGTTCAGCAGTAAGAACGTCAATTTTTGCTTTTGTTCCGATATTATAATAAGCTTTTGCCTGCTCTAAGTGGAGTGTGTAATCTTTTACGGTATCTTCATAAACTTTTACCTGCTGCTGTGCAAATAAAAGATTATAATATGCTTGTTTAACCGTGAAAACTACTGTGTTAATGCTGTTTTCCAAGTTAAACTGCGCGGCTTCATAAGTTCTTTTTGCTAAATCAGCTTGAGCTTTTGTTTTACCGAAGTCAAATAAAAGCATGTTGCCTGAAACTGTAGGTGTATAATACATATCATATACTTGAGTGGGGAATGCAAAGTTTGATACCTGCATATCATTTCTTGAATAGCTTATTCCTGCGGAAAGAGTAGGGAAATAATTAGCCCAAGCTTGTCCTATTTTGCTTTTATAAATCTCGGCATTTCCCATGGCTGATTTAATTAACGGATGTTTTTCCAGTGCAATTTTAACGCATTCATCAACTTCCATTATTTTAGTGGTATTGACGCTTCCGTGATAGGCAGTATCAATAAGCACGGTATTATTTTCAGCCTGATTTACAGCGGCAGTTTCATTACTTGATAGAGCGCTTCCCTTTGCTGTTTTTTCCGCTTTTTTTACTTTTTTTGCTGATTTTTTTTGTTTTTTATCAGTTTTTTTTTTTTTTTTTTTTTTTTTTGAATCGTTATTCTTTTGTGATTTTATTGACTTTTTATCGATTGTATCAGGTTCTTCAGGCTCAACATCTTTAGCTATATTAACTTTTTGATTTTTTTGCTTAGAAGATGTGAATACACTTTTAACTTTTTTCTTAAAAGTTTTAAACCTGGTTTGTTTGGGCTGCACTATACCATCAAGCGTCGGAGCTTGTTCGTCAATTATTTTATCCGGAACAAACGATTCATTATCAGATGTTTGTATGATAACACCCTCCTGTTTATTTATTGCTTCATCCGCAAAAACCGGACTCATTATAAGTAATAATGCTAATATTAATATTCTTTTATTCATTTTACCACTCTACTCTTATTAATTATATATTCATTTTATTTTGTTTCTTTTTTGCCGTATTTTCAACGAAAGATTGAACTAATACGTAAAATACCGGTGTTAAAATAGTACCTATTGTAGCAGCGGCGGTCATACCTCCAAAAACGGTAGAACCTACCGAAACTCTGCTTTGAGCGCCTGCACCGGTTGCAAATACCATCGGAAGTACCCCGAATACAAATGCTAACGCTGTCATCATAATAGCTCTGAATCTTATTCTTGCAGCTTCTATTGCTGCTTCTTCTATGCCTAAGCCTTTATTTTCGTGTAAATCCTTAGCAAATTCA
>CANROV010000233.1 GCA_947632315.1 Candidatus Gastranaerophilales bacterium | reverse complement strand
TTTTAAAACAGTTTTATCTTTTTTTATACAGCAAATTATTACTAAAGCGATTATTGCAATAATTGTAAAGTAATTATAGTAACTGAAAAAATAAATTGATATACCTGACAATCCCAGCAAAAAGCGTTCTGTAAAAGAGGTTTCATAATATGGAGCGACGGTATCATAGCCCATTTTGTAAAACGCAGTTATAAACAAAAAAGTATATAAAAGCAGTATGGATAACGTTATATAAAACGGTTTATTTTTAAAATTATCTTTAAATATTTTTGCAACAATAAGGAAAGGAATTGCAATTATAGGAAACACAAATACGGGTAAATAAGAGATTATAACTGTTTCAATATCAAAGTTCATAACTATTCTCCAATAAGTAACGTTTTGATTATAGCATATACCCCCCCCCCGAAAGAAAAGTAAATTTCTTTTTTTATTTTTTATCTATTAAAAAAATATTTTAATTACGTCAGCTCTAAAGGAGAATAATAGAAAATCTTCTAACAATTAACTAACAGATTTATTAAAGCTTGAGTGAGAGGATAACCTGTTTTCTTTTCTACGTTAATAAACATAGGCGCAGGATTAGCTTCAATAAAAACATATTCATTTTTTGAATTTAATCTTATATCAATCCCCGAATATTTTAAATCACAAATTTTCATAACTTTTAAACAATCCTGTTTTACATATTCAGGAAGTTCAATAGGAATCAATTTTGCATTTTCGTCAGTTCTAAAGTCGATATTATTTGTTTGAATTTCTAAAGCATAAATTTCGTTTTGATAAGCATAAACACGAATGTCAGTACCATCAACATATTCTTGAAATTGAACAGGAGAAACAATGAGTTTTGATAATTTTTCATTAGTAAAATCATCTTTAGTCATTTTTTTAGTATAAGCTCCGCCCCGTACAGGCTTTAAAATTATTTGCTCATTATTGGATTCAAAAAAATCTAAAACAGAATTTTTATCATTTGTTATTAAAGTTCTGGGGACTCTAATATTATTTTTTTTAAACAAATTAGTAAGATACGGCTTTTTTTTATGTAATTCAAATGCATTTATTGAATTAACCCAGTTAATTTTTAAAGAATAAAAAAGACTATATAAAGCAGATTCACGTTCACGGTATACCATATCAGACAAGAAATCAGTATTATCCCCATCTTCAATTGTTTCATTTTTAATACCTGAAAAATTTCTCCAGTATACACTTTTAATATCGAAAAAATCAATTTTTTTGTTATCTGTAACTATACTGCCTGAATTTTCACAATCCGCATTCCAGCTAAAAAGGACATTATAAGGATATTGAGCAGTGTCTAAGAAACAATATTCTTCTTTAATATCATCAAGATGTTTTGCAACGTGTTTTGCATGTTCTTCTTCTTTATAACCTAAAATAATAATCATATATGCCTCTGTTATTATATTATATTATATTAAATTATTAAGACTTGTAAATATTATAAATTTATCTATAAAGTTTATCTTTATAATATTCGATAAATAAACTAACTAATTAAAGGAGTAATATATGAATCATAGAATACAAAAAACATTTATTGATTTTTCTAATGTTAAACATAACCCATTAAAAAATAAACAAAAAAAAGATGTAAAAAGTAGTAATTTGTCTAATCAACAAACAAACATAACATCCGATAACAAAATTAAAAAAAATAATGGTGATTTCACTTACACAACTCAAGCTCTGGGGGAAGAAGGCGGTGATGATAATTTTACAACTCAAACCATCAATGAAGAAGGCGGTGACAACAATTTAACGACTCAAGCCATACGTGAAGAAGGCAGTGATGGTGATTTTACAAGCAAAGCCATCAATGAAGAAGGTGGAGACGGTAATATAACGACTCAAGCCCTCGGTGAAGAAGGCGGTGATGTTACTTATACAACTCAAGCTCTTGGTGAAGAAGGCGGTGATAATTATACTGCAGATATTTTTCAAAAATATTAATTTCTTGAAACGTTAACATAGTCATTAATCTTTTTAAAATATTACAGAGCTATATCCAACTCAATGAGTCCGATATATGAATATGCCAAACGAAAAATTTATTAGCTCCGTATTCATCAGGTAATGAATATTCAATAACTTATTATTAAAACCCTTATAAAATAAATTATTGAAACTATAATTAGCTATAAGATAGCGGATTCAATCAAATTTACATAATTGCTTGCAAGTTAAAGTTTTTTGGTTCATATTGCAGATTATTTATATTTTTTTTTGAAGAATATAATGTGAAGAACGCTCTTTTAACATTTTTTCCAATAATGGTTTACCAAATAATTTAAACAACTTAACTTTTGTATTAAATTTTTTATAGCAACAAATTTTAAAAATAAAAGGTATAATACTATATTCCTTATATAAAATGCCATATTTTTTAACTATCTATCTCGTTGATTGATAAAGATTTAATATTCTTAAGTTCTGTAAAAAAGCAAGCAAGATTTTCTTAAAAGCTCCCCCCCCCATCTAAAAAAAGAACCATTGTGAAATTACAGGTTCAAATTTTATTTATAAAGACAAAAAAGTATGCATAGAGCTTACTTCAGTGTTCAAT
>CANROV010000232.1 GCA_947632315.1 Candidatus Gastranaerophilales bacterium | reverse complement strand
TCCGGAAAAAATTGAAGCTTGTGCTGTTTTAAGCACAGGTGCTGATATAAAACCTACGGTGAAAACAGATGTAAAATATTTTGTTGGTATTGGTATATATGATGACGAACGTTTCAGAAATGATGCTGAAATATTCTACCAAGGTGTAAAAGAATTAAATATGCCTGTTGAATATAAGAAATATCCTATAGGACATGAGATTTCTCATGAGGAAATTGAGGACGTAATCAGTTTCTTTGAAAGAGTCAGAAATAAAGTATAAAAATACTTGTTTTTGTTATAATAAAATTTATGGATATTTCGTATAAAAAAAATACAATATCAAAAGAAGTATTAAAAAATTTTTTAATACAAAATGATAAATTTTTTATAACTCCGTTGAGCGAAGGATTATGTATTTTAGACTATGCAGAGAAAATATACCGGAACGCTGAAATTTTTGAAGCTTATTGTAATAATGAGCTTGTCGGAATTTTATGTATGTATGCAAATAACAAATTAGCAGGATATGCATATATAACGCTGATAATGGTTATACCAAATTTCAGGAATAGGAAAATAGCTTCCGTTTTAATGAATAACGCTGTCAATTATGCAAAAGAAAACGGATTCTTTAGAATTGGGCTTAATGTTTCACCGTATAATAAAACAGCTATAAAACTGTATGAAAATAACGGATTCAAATTTAAAAAAATATATATGGAAAAATCAATGAAAAATCCTTCCGGGGGGGGGGAGAAAAAAAGAGAGAATAACGAATATTCTTTTTTCTGTAGTTTAATTATATAAAAACATAAAACGGTGAACTTTTGGAAAAGCCGTATGAAACATATAATATATTCAGAGAAAAAGCAAAAATACAAACAATAAATACAGGTGAGCTAATGCACGTTAAGATAAGACCTTTAAAAATTGAAGACGCTTTAATTTCATATAAATGGCGAAATAATCCCAAAATATGGGAATATACTTACAATAGACCAGATAAAGAAATTACCTCCGAAATAGAAATTCAATGGCTTAAAAGGGTACTCAAGAAACCTGATGAGAAGCGTTTTGCAATAATTGCCGATGGTAAATATGTTGGTAATACGCAATTGACAAATATTACAAATGAATATGCTGTTTTGCATATTTTTATAGGTGAAACAGATTATTGGGGAAAGAACGTTGCTTCTGAGGCAGTTGCTCTTTTAATTGAATATGCAAAAAATGAATTAAATTTAAGTGAAATTTATTTAGAAGTAAACAATGGAAATAAATCTGCAATAAATTTATATAAAAAATTAAAATTTGAATTTATTCCGTTTAAAACTCGGACTAATTGGCAAATTATGTACAGAAATTTGTTAATGTCTTCATTCCCCCCCCCCGAAAGAGATAATTGGGGTTTTTTATACGAAATATTTAGTTAAAAATACTCTTTTTTCTTTAACCAAAGAAAAAAGAGTATTTCTGTACTGAATTACTAAGATTTAAGGAGGATTAAAATATAATGTTTTTAACAAAAGAAGAAATTGTGAAGATAGGTTTTAAATCGGTTGGCGAAAATGTTTTAATTAGCAGTGAAGCTAAATTTTTCAGACCCGAAAGAATATCTATTGGTAATAATGTAAGGATTGATGATAATGCAGTAATAGCAAATAATGTAACATTACATAATTATATACATATAGCAATGGGTACATATTTATTATCTTCGCCGAACAGTATCATAGAATTAAAAGATTTTACGGGTGTTTCATATCAATCATTAATAATATCATCTTCTGATGATTATTACGGCCCGTATATGACAAATCCTACAATTCCTTCCGGATACAGAAATGTTTCCGAAAAATCGGTAATATTAAACAAGCATTGTGTTGTCGGGGCAAAAAGTGCTGTAATGCCAGGAGTAATAATGGCGGAAGGCAGTACTTTAGGGACTATGAGTCTGTTAGTATCATCAACTAAAGAATGGAAATTTTATTTTGGCAATCCTGCAAGAGCATATTGTGAAAGACCAAAAAATGAGATTTTAATGTTAGAAGATAATTTCAGAAATTCTGCTGATTTTTTTAATTATCAATAATATTTTTCATCTGATGATATTGATTTTGAAGTTTATCATTAGTCATTATTAAAATCCTATATTTCTGCCTGTTTAGAAGTATTCTTTTGAATCTGTATGCTTTTGAAATTTTTTTAGTCTACAAATTTTTTTACCACGTCCATAATTGGCATAAATTAATGCCATACTAATCATAGAATAAAAATAAAATGATTATAGCCAAGTTTGAAGCGGACTTAAAAATGAAATCAATATGAATATAGGTAAAATTATGAAAGAAATACAAGGTAAATATACAAAAGCAAAAATATTCACTGATAATATTGAAGAAAGTGCAATAAAGCAAGTTGAATATATTTGCAATCATCCTATTTTTGAAGATTGTAAGGTTAGAATAATGCCTGACGGTCATACGGGGAAAGGCTGTACAATAGGTTTTACTTCAACTCTTCCTAAAAACGGAGAAATCATACCAAATATTATAGGAGTAGACCAATCTTGCGGTATGCTCACAATTAAACTTAAAGAATGTAAGACACTTAGAGACTATCTGA
>CANROV010000231.1 GCA_947632315.1 Candidatus Gastranaerophilales bacterium | reverse complement strand
AATGGTCACTCTGCTTGAGTTTCTTTCTGTTTGGTGGTTTGTGAGATAATCCCTTAAATCATCGGTAATAATATGCTTTACGGCTTTATTTATTGTAGTCAGCATAGTTTCAATAGTTGCTTGATAATATTTAAGTGTCTTTTCAGAACACCCCTCAACTCTTTTAGCCGCTAAAAATAATTCCATATAGTTAAAGTTTGTTAGGTTTTGATTTTCAATTTTTTTTGATTTTACTATTTCATAATTTGCAAAAGTAACTTTTAAAACTTTTTGCAGTTGTTCTAATTCCATATTATCCAAATATGGAAGCATTTGTTGTGTGATTTCTGTGATAAATTCGTTTTTCATTATATTCTCCTTTTTTGACTTAAAAATTTTGGCAAAATTTATTATTATAACAGTCCTATATGTCAAATTTGGACTCTTTTAATTTTTTGGCTGAAATGTTTACAAACAGGTGAGAATTCCATGTTTATGCTAAAATAAATCTTGTGCAAATGGTGTTCGATTATTAATGAGGGTTAAGATGGCAGTAGCAAAAAAACAAAAAAGTATGGAAGAAGCATTATGGGAATCCGCAAATAAATTGCGTGGTAGTGTTGAACCTGCTGAATATAAACATATAGTTTTAAGTCTTATATTCTTAAAATTTGCTTATGATAAATTTATTAATCGTAGAGAAGAATTAATCGCCAACGGTGATCAACAATATCTTGAAATGGAAGCATTTTACAGAATGGAAAATGTTTTCTATTTGCCTGTGGAGGCTCGTTGGTCATATATTATGGAAAACTCAAAACAACCTGATATATCAATTAAAATCGACACAGCATTGGCAACAATTGAAAAGGTCAACGAAGCATTAAAAGGTGCATTACCTGATAACTATTTCTCAAGAATAGATTTAGATACAAGTAAGCTCTCTGCATTATTAGATGAAATTAATAAAATCGATACTCAAAAAGATAAAGATAACGATATAATCGGAAGAGTTTATGAATATTTCCTCGGAAAGTTTGCACTGCAAGAAGGTAAAGGGAAAGGAGAATTCTATACTCCAAAGTGTATTGTAAATTTAATCGCTGAAATGATAGAACCGTATTCCGGCAGAATTTATGATCCCTGCTGTGGTTCGGGCGGTATGTTTGTTCAATCAATGAAGTTTGTTGAAAGCCACAACGGTTCTAAAAAAGATGTTTCGGTTTATGGTCAAGAAGGTACAACTACAACATTTAAACTGGCAAAGATGAATCTTGCTATAAGAGGAATTAGCGCAGACTTGGGTGCAAAGGCTGATGACACATTTTTTAATGACCAACACAAAGATTTAAAAGCTGATTTCATTATGGCTAATCCTCCATTTAACCAAAACTCTTGGAGAAAAGAAAATGAACTTGTGAAAGATTCCCGTTGGCTTGGTTATGAAGTACCACCAACAGGCAATGCTAACTATGGTTGGATATTGCATATTCTTTCAAAGCTATCTCAAAATGGTGTTGCAGGTTTCTTACTTGCAAACGGTTCTCAAACAGGTGATGGAACTGAATATTTAATTAGAAGACAACTTGTTGAAAATAACTTGGTTGAGGCAATAATCGTTTTGCCAAGAAACTTATTTTATACCACAGATATTAGTGTAACTTTATGGATTCTGAATAAAAACAAGAAAGCAAGAGTTGTTGAACACAATGGTATAACAAGAAAATATCGTGATAGAAACGAAATTTTATTTATGGATCTGCGCACAATGGGTATTCCTTATGAAAAGAAATACACTCAACTTTCTGATGAGGAAATTCAAAAAATTGCTAATACATATCATACTTGGCAACAAAGTCTTGATGAATATAAAGATGTTCCTGAATATTGTTATTCGGCATCTAAAGAAGATGTTGTTGCAAATGATTATGCGCTATCTCCAAGCAGATATATAGAATTTGTAAACAAAGATGAGAATGTAAATTACGAGGAAAAGATGCAGGAACTCCAATCAGAATTTACGCAATTAATTAAGGAGGATAGAGAAGCACAGGCAAATTTACTCGCTATATTCAAGGATTTAGGTTATGAAATCAAACTATAAAAAAATAGGAGATTTAATAAAAAAAGTATCAAACAATCGCAACTCTAATTTGTTAGATTTGCCTCTATTAGGTCTTCATATTGAAAAAAGATTTATGCCTTCTGTTGCAAACATCGTAGGTACAGATATGTCCAAATATCAAATAATACAAAAATGGCAATTTGCTTATACAGGTATGCAAGTTGGCAGAGATGAAAGTTTGCATGTGGCTCTATATGATAAAGATGAACCTGCGCTAATTACACCTGCATATACAATCTTTGAAGTTGTTGATACCTCAGTAATCTTGCCTGAATATTTAATGCTTTATTTAAGGCGATCAGAAAGCGACAGACTCGGTTGGTTTTATAGCGACAGTAGTGTTAGGGCTAATTTGGATTGGGATAGATTTTGTTCAATTGAATTGCCTATTCCTGATATTGAAAAACAAAGAAAAATTGTCGAACAATACAATCAAATTAACAAAGCAATTCAAATTAAAGAAGCGATAAACAATAATTTAGAAGAACAAGCAGAAAATATTTATAGAACTTGGTTTATAGATTTAAAACCCT
>CANROV010000230.1 GCA_947632315.1 Candidatus Gastranaerophilales bacterium | reverse complement strand
CGGCAACCACACCGCCTATCAATCCAAGCGGAGTCAAACATCCTACTGCTATACCTGCAGCTATTGCACCTGCACCGGCAAGAACCTTACAAGCCGTACCGCCTGCTTTCTTAAGTCCGTCAGTTGTAGTAGTTTCGTCTAAATCGCATATTTCTCTTAAGACATCTTCTTCTTGGTATTTATCGCCGTCCCAGTTGATTTCAAATCCCCTTTCAAAGCTGTTAGCAGTGTTTTCTCTGATGAAATTATCAAGTGTTTCACCGTCTTCTAACTGTGATTCAATCATTTGTCTTGCCATCGCTTTTATTTCTGATTGGCTTAATTGCGCATATCTGGTTTGGCCGCCCATTTCTTCAATTAATTTGTTATAAGCTTCTATTGCTTTATCTTCTTTTCCGTTTTCAATAAATGTAAGTATATTTCTAATTTTTGAGTCTAATACTGAGTCTTCAGCATAATCCATATTTTCATAACATTCATTTGTATGTTGATAATTGTATTTTCTATCTAAATAATTGGTATCATATATAGAAGTTGTGTTGCTTCTTCCTGTTGCTGTTGAACCTGTAAAATAACTACCATTTAAGAATCCTGTTGTCATACCCTAACCTCCACTAAATTAAATTAACCTAAACTAACCACATTTATATAAAAACATTTTGTCGTCGAAGATTTACTTTAAATTTGATTTTTTGTAATATTTCTTAATAATTATATAAAAGTCTTTATTAAAATTCCGCCTAAAGCACCTGCAATTATTATTAAAAGCGGGTTCTTTTTTATTAATGAAAACGGAATTATTAAACAGATAAATAAAATTAAAGCTGAATAATCAATGTTTACTGCAGTCAAAGTATTTGTATCGGATAAAGCTAATGTTTGATATAACAATTTTAAACCTATTGAGGCTAAAAGCGCACAAGAGGCGGGTCTTAGCCCTAAAAATATATTATTAACCGCATTGCAGGATTGATATTTATTAAATAATTTTATAAATATAATTGTTAAAATAAATGGAACTGTAACTATTGCAGTAGTAGAAATTATTGAACCTATAATTCCTGCAGTCTTATATCCTGTATATGTTGCCATATTTATTCCTATTGGGCCGGGGGTTATATTAGATACGGCAATCATATTTGTAAGTTCATTTATGCTGAACCAATTATATTTACTCTGTAGATAATATAAAAAAGGAAGCGAGGCATATCCTCCTCCAAGAGCGAATATACCTATTTTAAAGAACTCATAATATAACAGCAGATATATTTTAAGCATTTTTACCCCGCTTTATACTTCCGTATATCAGCGATATTAACGCTGAAAGTATTATTATTACTGCAGGTGAAAGGGGAAGAAGTAGAAATGAAAACAGCACGGTAAAAAATAACAAATATGTATATTTTGAATTTACGCTTTTGCTCCATATATCTTTAATTGTTACCAGAATAAGTATTATTACGGAAATTCTTATTCCCCAAAAAGCATTTTTTATTATATTATAGCTGACAATGGCGGAAAGTACGTTTGCAAGAAGAATTATGCATATGAAAGACGGCAGAATTATACCTAAAACAGCCATAATTGAACCTAATATACCTCTTGCTTTATAGCCTGCACATATTGCTATATTACAAGCAATAATCCCCGGTAAACATTGGCTCATAGCATAGAAGTTTACAAGTTCTTCTTCACTCATCCATTTTCTTTCTTCAACCAAATATTTCTTTAATAACGGTACAATTACGTATCCTCCGCCAAGCAATTGTATTCCTATTATTGAGAATATTTTTAATATTTCAAACAATGAATTATTCATAAATTTATTATTGCATAAAATCTTTATATTGTTAATTGGTTTAAAACCGTTTAAAAATAGTAAAATGCGGGAATACTACAATTGTAGGAGTTAATATGAAAAAAGTATTATTACTCGACAGTCACAATCATCCGATAAATATCTGCGGCTGGAAAAGAGCCATGGTACTTTTAATGAAAGGAAAAGCGGTTAATGCACGTCGTTTAAATGATATTGAAAGTATGATACAGATTGACAACATATTAATTCCGAGTGTTATTAAATTGACTTATGAATTGGCAGTTCCATATAAGGAGCTGCCTTTTTGCAGAGAAAATATTTTAGTTCGTGATGAATTTATATGTCAATATTGCGGAGAAAAATTTGCGCCTGAAGAATTAACATTAGATCATGTATATCCAAAGTCACGTTTGGGGCCTGATATATGGGAAAATATAGTTGCCTGCTGTAAAGAATGCAATCAGAAAAAAGCGGACAGAACTCCTAAAGAAGCTAAAATGAAGTTACTTAGGAGACCTTATCGGCCAAATGATTATTTAAAATTTGAAATGAAAAAATATCCTGAAAGTATTGTTAAATATTGGCTTGATTATTTTGAAGCTTCATAATTTAAAGTAATTAATAAACAGATTAAACAATTGGGCGGTAAAACAATTATGAATTTCATATATTCTATAAAAAAGGAGAATATATGACAAAAAAAATATTAATTGTTACGACAAATTTTTCTGAAATTAATAATGAAATACATACGGGTGTTTGGCTTGAAGAGTTTGCAGTTCCTTATTTAGTGTTTCAGGCTACGGGTTATGAAATTACTATAGCCAGTCCAAAAGG
>CANROV010000229.1 GCA_947632315.1 Candidatus Gastranaerophilales bacterium | reverse complement strand
CGGTTATGACTCATGAGGCTGTAAAACAGGAAGAACTTAAGTATGAAGGTCTTGATGTTAATATTACTGATATATTTTTAGAAGAAGATCCTTTTGGAAACTTAAATACAATATCTCTTGATTTGGTTATAAAAAATAACTCCAAATCAGACTTTTCTTCATTCGATATAGAACTTGTTAATGATCTCCACAATAGTTATTACCCTTCTATTTTTACGGATTATAAAAACTCATTAGCAATGAAATCAATTAAACGAGGTGAAAACATCTCAGGCATATTATCTTTTTCGGTTGATAATCCGAACAGAAAGCATTGGCTTGTTTTTTATAATAAGAAAAATCATAAACCTTTGGCTAAAATTTCTATTGAAAATGCTAAAAAAAATTTAAATATTTCTGATTTAACAAAAAAGAAAAAGAGAAGAAAAAAAGTATAAATGCTTAATATAGATTTATTTGAAAATATTGAAAATAATAATGTGCTTGAACTTTTAAAGTGCTTGGGTATTAAAACAAAAACTTATAAAAAATCTTCTTATATAATCAAATCGGGTCAAAAATTTGACTCGTTGTGTATAATCCTTGAAGGCAGTGTTAATCAATGCAAATTAAATTCACAAAATGAACGTATAATTATTGATAAATTTAATGTTAATGATATTTTTGCTCATAGTTTTATTTGTTTAGGTCAGAATATAAGCCCTTATGATTTTACGGCAGATACAGAATGTGAAATTTTATTTCTGCCGTTTGAAAAAATTGTAAATCCTTGTTCTAAACTGTGTTCATTTCATATTCAAGCCATTAAAAATTTAATGAAAATGATTTCCAAAAAAAATTCAATTTTAAATAATAAAATAGATATTATCGGTCAGAAAACAACAAAAGAAAAAATTCTTGCTCTGTTAAAAATTTACGGAAGTTATGGTGAGTTATTTTCAATACCTTATTCAAGAGAAGAAATGGCTAAATTTTTATGTGTTGACAGAAGTGCTTTATCAAGAGAATTATCTAAAATGCGTGATGAAGGTATTCTTAAATTTAGAAAAAATTATTTTGAACTAATTCAACAAAAAACGGAGTAAATTATTTACTCCGTTTTTAAAATAATTGTTATGTGTCAGACATTAATCTGAAGAATATTCTTTCTTAATATCTGTATTAGCACCATACATAACTTCTTGTGTAGCTTTTCCAAAAGGAACAATTTTTTGTGAATAAATTTGAGCTTGATATTGGTCTCTTGGTCTTGCAGAGTTTGTTGTTGCCATATTTGGTTTTTTAATACCATTAACATCAATAAACAACTGTGCTTTACCGGCAGTTCCACAAGGAGCTGTTTGGAATGAGTTACAAGGAATAGAATCTAATGCATCACCTGTAGCATCTTCAGGTTCATCAGCAACAGAAAAACCATCAATTAAATAAACCATACCGTCATTGGTTACCCAAGCATTTGAATTGGAAGGTGTTTTTCCACATATAGTATAACCTGAAGGGAATGTAGGATTTTCTACAATAGACATTCTTGGTTTAAATACACCATTAATAAGTTCACTAGCATCTGATCCTGTATAGTCTTGAGCTGACATACCTTCTAATGCATAGTTTAATGTTAAAGCTTGGTTAGTTGCAGAAATAGCTTTCTTTAAACCTGTTCTAAATTCTTCATTGTTTGTATTTTGCATTAAGGTTGGAACTGTCATAGCAGCAATTACACCTATAATTACCAAAGTGATTAAAACTTCGGCAAGGGTGAAACCTAATTTTCTCATATTTCGTTTACCTTTCATTTTAAACTTAATCCAAGTACAAAGATAATTGTATAATTTTGTTAAGTTTCTGTCAATAGTTTAATAAAATTTAAAAACTTAACACAAGCGTGCTATTATGGCTTTTAAATTAACAAAATCTTTGTAATTCCTGAATTGTACCTAATTATATTATATATTATATTGTATTTATTTTTAATAATCTTATAATTCCCACATAATAATTGTTCTAAACCAATATTTCATATAAATGTATGAAATTTTTTTACAAAAATAAATATATAATTATGACATATAATTTTATATCATTAAAATAATGTATAGATTAAAGGGAATTATAAATGATAAATAGTTTAGTGAATATGTTTTCAAATATATTATATACACCGACCGTAACACCAAAAATAGAGGCTGTACAGTCAAATAGTCATAATCCTTATGAAAATCCCTTTATGCAGACATCCGGCAGAAAAAACTATGCTGTAAACAGACCTGTAAAAGGAGGGTATTTTGCCGGTTATTATAATGGTAAACCGAATATTGTTGGAAGAAGATTATTTATAGAGGCTTAAGCATTTTTTACTTTTTTACTGATTTTTATCAATTAAAAAAGAAAATTGAAGCCCATTGTGAAGTATAGTTAAATTTAGGTAACTATATACAATTTTACAGTAAACACATCTAAAACATTCTAACCATGGTTATTTTAGCTATTTTTTTGTGTTCATATACACAATTTTAACAACTTAATATATTCTCTCCCTCCCCCCTATTTTAAATTCTAAATTTTTATATTAAAATATGGATATATTATTAAAGCAACTTATTCTTAGGGAGTATAGAGGATGTTCAAAAAGCCTGATATTATGCAAATTGTCGGGGGGG
>CANROV010000228.1 GCA_947632315.1 Candidatus Gastranaerophilales bacterium | reverse complement strand
GGGGGGGGATTTTGAAAAAGAAATTTTTATTAACATTACTAGCTTGTTATTTTTTTAATAACAGTGTTAAAGCAGTGGATGTTAAAGATTTTAACGAACTAAACAAAACCATTAAAGAAGGTACTGCAAGCGATATCAATATAAAACAAGATTTAACATTAAATGCAAACATTGAAAAACAAACTGCACAAAACCTTACTATAGATGGCGGTAATCATTCATTGGATGGTCAAAGTCAATATTCGGGATTTAAAGTAGATGGTGAAAATAACTTAACTGTTTCAAATTTGGGTTCTTCAACAGGAGATATAAAATCAAGCGTCCATAGTTTTGTTAACAGCGAGTCTTACTATGGCAGCTGTGTAATTTCTTTTGAGTCAAACGGTAAATTAACCGTTAAAAATTCAACTTTTTATAATAATCAAAAAACTGAATCCTCAACAGGCTATGGTGCTGTAATATCAACATTTGCGAAGAACGATAATTATAAAAAAGAAGTGTATATTGATAACTCCTATTTTATTCAAAATAAAGCACACAGTGGAGGTGCAATAGGCGGTGGCATAAAATTATTGGATATAAAAAATTCCGTATTTAAGGAAAATTCTACTAAAGAAAACGCAAGTGCAGGTGCCGGAAGAGGAGGTGCCATTGCAGTATTCAGTGACAAGGAAGACGCTCCCGACAGCCGTTTAACTATTACGGATACAAATTTTGAAAAAAATACATCTTATTCTTATGGCGGAGCCATATATGCGAATGATATAACAACAATTGATATTAACAAAGGAATTTTTACAAATAATAACAGTTCAAATAGCGAGGGTGGTGCTGGTTTTTTTCAAGATGTAACCTATGTAAACATTGATAATTCGGAGTTTAATGGGAATAAATCGAATAATGGAGGTGGTGCAATATATGCAGACATAGAAAACAAAACAGTAATTAAAAACAGTAAATTTATTTCCAATGAAACAAACCGATATGGCGGTGCTTTGTATGTTGATGACGGCGATCTCGAAATCGGCAGCGGTTCTTTATTTGATGGTAATAAGTCAAAAAGTAGCGAAGGCGGTGCAATATTTTACTCTAATGGATATGGCGGGAAATTAAATATTTCAGACACCACATTTAAAAATAACGAGGCAAGTTCATACGGCGGTGCAATAAGTGTATTTGGCAGTGATAAAACAAATATTTTTAATTCTAAATTTGAAAATAATAAAGGCAGTAATGGCGGAGCTTTATATGTCAGTGCAAATGAAAGCGTAATAGCGGATACCGATTTTACCGGGAATACGGCAACAGGACACGGCGGTGCAATAGATAGTGACGCTGAAAATTTTAGTATTGTAGCTGATTACAAAAATGTTCTGTTTGACAAAAATACGGCCGCAGGCGAAGCGTCAGATATATATTTAGATACCGAAAACGAAGTTTTAAATTTAACTGCAGCAGAAAATAAAAATATAAAATTTAACGGCACTATAACTGCGAGCAAAGGTTCAAAAGAAATAAACATAAATAACACGGTTACTTATACCTTGATTGACGGCTCATCTCGTTCCGTAGATGGAAAAGGTGAAGTACAATTTAATAATACCGTTGATAACCTTACCGTAAATCTATGCGGAGGAATGCTTTCAATTGGTCAAAACGAGGAGATTAATTCCTCTCTTTCAAAGTCTGACGAATATTTAAATACTTCAAATTTCAACATAACAGGTGACAGTATTTTAAATACGGTTAACGGCAAAATAGGTAACTTTGCACCGAAAAGTTTTACGGTTGATGACGGTATAAACTGGGAGTACCGATTCGATATCGATTTAGAAACTCAAACTTCAGACAAACTTTCTAATTTAGAAAAAAATAACGGTAATTTAACATTGGGATTATTGAATATAATTAAAGATACCGATGATAAAGAAGTAAGAGTAACATATTCCGATACAAACATAGAAGGGCAGTTAAAAGATGATTACAAAATTACAACAAGTAAAAAGACGTATAAAATAACAGCAGAAAACAATGATGAAACAGGTTCATCATTAGTAATAAAACAGGATTCTTCCGCATACGGGCTGGCAGGTGCAGTGGAAGACGCTTCAGATGTTTACTCAAACACATCAGATTCCGATGAAATCGTAGAACATTGGCTTGGCCCTGAAGAGCATGATAATAAATTACAAGAAGATTTAGTTGTAAACGCTAATGATAAGGGTATTGTAGCAGGTAAAGACGAACTCGACGGCTTGGTGACCGAGGGCCGTAATCTTGAAGTGAATGACGCAAGAGATTTCTCGGGATTTAATGTTGCCGTTGATAATACAAAAGGGGAAAAAGAAAAAGGCGGAACCGTCACTTTAAAAGATTCCAACTTTACGGGCAATACAGGCGAAGCCGCGGTTAAAAACGAGGGCGGTGATATAAACATAGAGGCTTCAAATAAAGATGTTTTATTTGATAATCCTGAATGTGGAAGTGAAATAACATCCGACGGCGGAAGCGTAAATGTAGAAGGCGGTAATTCCGTTACATTTGAAGGGAAATTAAAGGGTGAAAATGAAGCTGAATTAAACTTAAAAGCAGGGAATGTTAACTTTAATGATGAAGTATCAGGCTTTGACATAACTCAAGAATCAGGAACAGTAAATATGGAAAAATTAACTGACTCCGA
>CANROV010000227.1 GCA_947632315.1 Candidatus Gastranaerophilales bacterium | reverse complement strand
GATAAAGCCGAATATGGTATTGATATTGCATTTGACGGCAAAAGCGGCATAAGTGATACATTCTCTGTAGGCAAAGATTCTTCAGGTACAATTCAACTTTCTAATTTAGTTATTAACACTATTAACGGATTTACAGAAAATGCAAAAGATGAAAAAGAATATTTAATTCAAATAATTAAAGATAATAATAATGAAGGTAACCTCCAATTATCTATTGATAATCTCCATCATATTAAAAATGCAGAAAGCGATATGTCCAGCAGAGATATTCTTGCAAGAGAATTTGAAATAGGAACAAAAGAAACAGAAAACGACAGTATTAAAATTGCAGGCTGGCGTGATTCTTTAGCTGCTTGGGCTGAACTTGAAACGGATGAAGAAAAAGTATTTACCTTAAATGGCCATGATAAACAGCTATTAACCAGAAATGCTCAATTAAAAGGTAAAAAACTTAAAATAGAAGGTGATAATGGTAACGTACTCAATTTAAACGACAAAACTCTTTTAAATAATATTAAAGAGGAACAAAATGTTACTTTATCCGATTTAAGATTATACAACGCCGATAATATTCAAAATGACGGCAATATGACTCTTGATACAGTTAAATTGGAAAATACTTCCAAAATTACTAACAACAAAGCTTTAACTGTTAAAGGTAAAACTAATATTAACGGTACTATTACTTCTACAAAAGAAGAAAAAGGAACCCTTAACTTTAACAGTGCAGATTCTAACATTACAGGTAAAGTAGAAAATCAAAATATTACCGGCACCGACGACAGCACAATAAATCTATATAACAGAAACGATTTTAAAAATAACTCTTTAGACCTTACTAATACCACCTTGAATGTTTTCAACTTAGGTTCTGATGAAATACATTTAAATAAATTAGCTGTTAATAACTCTACTATTAATATTGATAGTGTTGATGTTGACCTGGTAAATGTTGATATGGGCAGAATTGTTTCTGATTCATACGGAGAAATTGATTCTCCAAGTATAAATGTTAAAAATCTGCAAGTTTTAAACGATTCTAAATCATTAGTTACTGATGTTCAATTTACGAATAGTACAGAATTAGCGCAAGGTGTATTCTCTGACGTAAAAGAAGCAGAAGGCCCGATATTCAGATATGCGGTATCATATTTTGCTTCTTCACCTTCTGAAATTCGTGCTTTAAGTTCTGATAGCTCAGACGGCGGAATATTCAGATTTACCAGAGGCGACGTTAACCCTGCTGTTATGTCTACTTCTGTTGCTCAATTAGCAGGCGGTTATGCTTCCATGGTTCAATCTCTCGATTTCGCTTTTGAACACGCAGATACTTTCTCTGCTCTTCCTATTAACACAAGAAAAGCAAAACTAAACTCCGATAAATACGCTATAAACGAAACAAACGCTAAACTTCAAAACTATGCTAATGAATTTAATTCAAAAGGACTTTGGTTTAAACCTTATACATCTTTTGAAACAATTCCGCTTAAAAACGGATATGACATTGATACTGTTATCTATGGAAGCTACGTAGGCGGAGACAGTGAATTAATCCACCTTAAAAACGGCTGGGATACTGTTTCAAGTGCATATATCGGATACACGGGAACAAGTCAGGCGTATGAAGGCAACCATACATATCAAAACGGTATTATTGGCGGTGTAACTCAAACTTTCTACAAGGATAACTTCTATTCTGCCATTACTGCTTCAATAGGTTCATCTATAGGTGAAACGTCAACAAAATACGGAGAAGAAGATTTCTCTATGTTAATGGGCGGTATTGCTTCAAAATCAGGGTATAACTTTGAATTTAAAGACGGCAGATTTATTATCCAGCCTACACTTTTAATGGCATATTCTTTTGTTAATACATTTGATTATACCAATGCGGCAGGTGTTAATATTAATGCTGAACCTTTGCACACTCTTCTTATTCATCCTTATATTAAATTTGTACAAAACACTCAAAACGGATGGCAGCCATATTTATCGGCAGGTTTTGTATATAATGTAATGGGTTCAACTCAAGTTATGGCTGATGAGTTCTCACTTCCTGCTTTATCTGTAAAACCTTATGCGGAATATGGTTTAGGTATTCAAAAATTATGGAATGATAAATACACAGGATATCTGCAAGCTATGGCAAGAAGCGGCGGAAGAAACGGTGTGGCATTCACTGCAGGTTTCAGATGGGCATTAGGTGATGATGAAAAGACTGAAAAAGTTCAAAACAAAAATGATATCAAACCTGTAAATAATGAAATCAAAACAGTTAAAACTGAACCTAAACAAGTTGAAGCTGTTAAGAAATCCGATAATGAAGTAAAGACTGAAAAAGTTCAGACGGTTAAAAAATCAGATAACAAAGTAAAGGTTATTAAATCTGAGAAAAAACATCCTTTACTTAACAAATTATCTAATTTCTTTAGCGGAAATAACTCTAACATTCAGCCTACAGGCGAGAAAAAGATTTTTAAACAGCTAACCGCCGAACAAAGACAAGCTGTTATATCCGACGCTAATTAAATCTTACTCTTGTTAAATCGGCCTTACGTATACGAATATTTTGAGGTGTAATTTCCAAAAGCTCATCGTCAGAAATATATTCCATACAATCTTCTAAAGACATTTTTCTATGTGCTTGAAGTGTAACCATAACATCAGCGGTTGCACTTCTCATATTTGTAAGCTTTTTGGTCTTGC
>CANROV010000226.1 GCA_947632315.1 Candidatus Gastranaerophilales bacterium | reverse complement strand
CAGTACCGCTTTTAATTACAGATAGACCTGTTGTAGCAACAGGTCTTGAAAAAAGAGCTGCAAAAGACTCTTGTATGGTAGTTGTGTCTGATGTAGACGGAACCGTTGAAAAAGTAGTCGGTGAAGAAATCTGGATTAAAGATAAATCAGGTAAATTACATAAATATCAATTAATGAAATATGTAAGAAGCAACCAAGATACATGTATTAACCAAAAACCGATAGTATCGGAAGGGGATGAAGTAAAAGCCGGCGATGTTATTGCCGATGGTGCTTCAACACACTTCGGAGAACTTTCATTAGGTAAAAATGTTTTGGTAGCATATATGCCTTGGGAAGGATATAACTTCGAAGATGCTATTTTATTAAGTGAAAGATGTGTTTATGATGATGTATTTACATCACTCCATATCGAAAAATTGGAAATAGAAGCAAGACAAACAAAGTTAGGCCCCGAAGAAATAACAAGAGAAGTACCGAATGTGTCAGAAGACTCATTAAGACATTTGGACGAAAGAGGTATTGTTCGTATCGGTGCCAGAGTATATGCTGATGATATCTTAGTTGGTAAAGTAACGCCAAAAGGTGAATCAGAACATCCGCCGGAAGAAAAACTTTTAAGAGCTATATTCGCTGAAAAAGCAAGAGATGTAAAAGATAACTCATTAAGAGTACCCCACGGAGAAGGCGGAAGAGTAGTCGATGTAAAAGTATTCGACAGAGAAAAAGGTGATGAATTAACACCCGGTGCTAATACATTGATAAAAGTATATATAGCTCAAAAACGTAAGGTATCTGTAGGAGATAAACTTGCAGGAAGACACGGTAACAAAGGTATAGTTTCAAGAATATTACCAAAAGAAGATATGCCGTTCTTACCTGACGGAACTCCTGTTGATATAGTACTTAATCCGTTAGGCGTACCTTCCCGTATGAACGTAGGTCAAACGTATGAATGCTTGCTTGGTTTAGCTTCATACTTAACCGGCGATTACTACGAAGCACCTTCATTTGATGAAATGTACGGAGAAAATAAATCAGAAATATCAACTAAATATGAATTATTAAGAGGTATTAAAGAATCAGGATGTGACTGGGTAGGCGAAGACGGAAAAGTTCTTTTATATGACGGAAGAACCGGTGAACCGTTTGACAGACCTGTTTCAGTAGGTATAACATACTTCTTAAAATTGGTTCACTTAGTAGATGATAAGATACACGCAAGATCAACTGGGCCATATTCACTGGTAACACAACAACCTTTAGGCGGAAAAGCTCAATTCGGCGGACAGAGATTCGGAGAAATGGAAGTTTGGGCGTTAGAAGCTTACGGTGCTGCATATACTCTGCAAGAAATGTTAACTATCAAATCAGATGATGTTAACGGACGTTCAAGAGCTTATGAAGCTATCGTAAAAGGTGATAACATACCAAGACCGGGTATACCTGAATCATTTAAAGTACTTGTAAGAGAATTACAAAGTATCGGTTTAGATATATCAGTATCTAAAAAGAGCGGTGAAGAAGTTGATTTAATGTCAGATACGGATGATTTAAGAAAGGCAGCTCCAAAGAGAATACTTTCCGATATTGATTCTGAATTATTAAATATCAATTTCTTAGAAACACCAAGCTCATATAAAGAATAAGAATTAAAGGAGATAAAAAATTGTCTACAAGTATAGATTATTTTGATTATATACGAATAAGTATAGCTTCTCCGGAGCGTATACTTAAATGGTCATACGGTGAAGTAACAAAACCGGAAACCATTAACTATCGTACGTTAAAGCCGGAAAGAGACGGCTTATTCTGCGAAAGAATATTCGGACCTACAAAAGAGTGGGAATGTTATTGCGGTAAATATAAAAGAGTAAGACATAAGGGTATCATCTGCGAAAGATGCGGTGTTGAAGTTACCGATTCTAAAGTAAGACGTCACAGAATGGGACACATCAAATTAGCAGCACCCGTAAGCCATATCTGGTTTTTAAAAGGGATTCCAAGTTACCTCGGTTTACTTTTGGATATGACTTTAAAAGATCTTGAACAGGTTATATACTTTAATAATTATGTTGTTATTGACCCTGCTGATAGTGAATTTAAAAAATATCAGTTATTATCGGAAGAAGAATATGAAGACTTCATGCTTGAACATGAAGATTCAAAATTGAAAGTCGGAATAGGTGCTGAAGCAATAAAAGAATTGTTAGGCGAAATTTCACTTCAAGAAATGGCTGAATCAATTAGAAATGAACTTTCAGGATTATCAGGAAGTGTCCAAAGAAGAGCTAAATTAATAAAGAGACTAAGATTAGTAGAATCTTTATTAGAAAGTAATACAGAACCAACTTGGATGGTAATGGATGTGCTGCCTGTAACCCCTCCTGATTTAAGACCAATGGTTCAATTAGACGGCGGAAGATTTGCTACTTCTGACTTAAATGACTTATACAGACGTGTTATAAACAGAAATAATCGTTTATTAAGATTATTAGAGATGGGCGCACCGGAAATTATTGTAAGAAATGAAAAACGTATGCTTCAAGAAGCTGTTGATTCTTTAATAGACAACGGAAGAAGAGGCAGAACGGTTGTCGGCCCAAGCAACAGACCGTTAAAATCATTAAGCAATATAATAGAAGGTAAACAAGGACGTTTCAGACAAAACTTACTTGGTAAACGTGTTGACTACTCAGGCCGTTCAGTTATTGTTGTAGGGCCTAAATTAAAGTTAAATCAATGCGGACTTCCAAAAGAA
>CANROV010000225.1 GCA_947632315.1 Candidatus Gastranaerophilales bacterium | reverse complement strand
GCTTTTTGGCAGTACCCGTTAATATGTCGTTGGCTCAAAAATTACTGCCCGAATTTAAAAGTATGATTTCAGGCTTTATTGGCGGTTTTAGCTGGGGTGTTATTGGTTTAATCCTCCCTGTAATAAGTCTTATCGCTGAAAAAATAGGAATTATGAATATTTTACTTGTGATGACGTTTATTCCTTTATTTTTCTCTTATTTTATTAAATATCTGCCTGATAATTGTTCCAAAACATGTTAATTTTATTTCGTAAAATGTTAATTAGAAGTCGAAAATTTAATTTATATTCAATTTTTTAGAGGATAAAATGAAGCAAAAATCTATAATATAATATTCTTCAAAAAGGATATATTGTGGAAAAGTTTATACAATTTAAATTTAATAGAGCTGTTTGGACTGCATTATTAAAACAGGAAAAGTTAAATGAAGCTATAGACAAATTTGAGGACTATATTAATCAGCTTCAAGTTCTGTTTAAAAATACTGAAACGGAAAGTGAAATAAATTATTCAAAAAAAATCTTGATAAAAAACTTGCTTGATTTATCGGTAAAAAAGTATAAATTTTGTATTTTTTATATTGTTTTAAATATATTATATTGACTTGTCGATTTTTGTCTGATAAAATAGCATCGAGAGGTGTCTATAATATGTTGTCAAAATATATTTAAATATGATTCTGATAATATAGAAAACATAAAAAAATATGTTAAAAGTTTAGAAAATACAATGCAATATGATTTGGAATTGCATTTAGCCGAGCATTATCAATTAATATCAAATTCAAGTGACAGTTTAAAGACATTAAGTAAAGCATATGAAAAGAATGATAAGTTTAATGAAGCAATAGATTTTTATAATAAATATTTAAAAAAAGAAAAAAAATCAAAATTGGATATAAATGATAATACTTCATTAGGGTGTATATATTTTAATAAATATATAAAAGGCGGTTGTAATCCTGAGGATGCAAAAAAATCTTTAAATTATTTTGAGATTGTGTCAAATGAATATCCAAATAATAAGGTATATTTAAAAAACACTATAGTATCTGCGATGAAAGTAAAAGATTATACTACTGAAAAAAAATGCTGGGATTCATATATAAAAAATAATTTTGCTGATGCGGAGGATTTTTTTACTTATAGTGCTTCTTGTATAAGAAACGGTGATATTGAAGGCTGGGCGAAGTATTACAAATATAGATTTACTAAAACTGACCCGACAATATATCCTAAAATAGATAAACCTGAATGGCACGGCGAAAACATTACGGATAAAACTTTGCTTGTTCATTATGAACAAGGATACGGTGATAATTTTTTAATGTTTGGCTATATGCCGAGACTTGTTAAATTAGCTAAGCATGTAATTTATTACATTCAAAACAATGCTTATGAACTTGTTAAAGATAATGAATTTGGCGTTGAAGTATTTTGTCAAAAAGTAAAAAATTTAAAAGATATTAAATTTGATTATCATATACCTTGTATGTCTATTCCGATTGCACTTCATCTTAATAAAGATAATATATCGGTAATTGGCGGATATATAAAGCCGAATCCTGTAAAGGTACAAGAATACAAAGAAAAATTCTTTAATACGAAAAATCTTAAAATAGGATTATCTTTTGCAGGAATAAATTCCAATTCAAAACGTGATATACCGCTTAATGAATTGAAAAAGTTAGATGGATTACAAAATGTTGAATTATACTGTTTCACAAAAGATATTTCGGATGAAACTTTAAATTGTTTTAAAAATCATAAAGTAATAAATATTGCAAAAGAATTTAATAATTTCTCGGATACAGCTGCAGCAATTGAAAATACTGATCTTATAGTTTCCAGTGATAATTGTATTTTAAATTTAGCGGGAGCTATCGGAAAAAAGACATTTGGTATCTTTAATTATCATTATGAATTTAGGTGGTATGATTTAACGGGAAATGATTCCGGATGGTATAAATCAGTAAAGCCTATAGTTAATAATGAGTATAATGATTGGGCTTTATCTGTTGAAAAAGTAATTGCTGAAATTAATCAAATTCAGAAACAATAATCATAAAAATACAGACAGATATAATTTATATCTGTCTGTATTTTTATTGTTATAAATTTTAAGGTAATTCTGGATCTCGTTCATCTATATTAGGATCTGTAGCTTCACCGGGGATACAAGAAGATTCATCATCATCAGGGTCCGTAGTATCGGATGAACTATCCGTTGGATCAGGTATATCAGGTTCATCGGGTACCGAAGGGGTACTACCGCCCGGAGTTGTGTCTGCAGTGTGGTCGCCTGTAGGATTATCATCTTCATCAGGTACTGAAGGTGTACTGCCTCCCGGTGCATCCGGTGGTATATCCGTTGCCTCTGATGAAGGGCCTACATCCGGTGTGGTTACGGTGTTTGTAACTGTTTCTGTTTGTGTAACTGTTTCTGTATTAGTTACAGTTTCCGTATTGGTTACAGTTTCCGTATTTGTAACTGTGTCAGTATTAGTTACAGTTTCCGTATTAGTAACTGTATCTGTAACAGTTTCTGTATTAGTTATGGTTTCTGTATTGGTTATGGTTTCAGTATCTGTAACAGTTTCTGTATTGGTTACAGTTTCAGTAATTGTAACAACTTCTGTGTCAGGTACGCTTGGTTCAGGTCCTGGTTCAGGTCCTGGTTCAGGTCCCGGTTCAGGCCCCGGTTCAGGTCCTGGTTCAGGTCCCGGTTCAGGCCCCGGTTCAGGTCCTGGTTCATGTCCCGG
>CANROV010000224.1 GCA_947632315.1 Candidatus Gastranaerophilales bacterium | reverse complement strand
AAGGTTATCCCCGTAAAAAACAGGACAGCACCTATTAATAAAAAGATTGTCCCCAAATCTTTTCTACTCATTAACTGTGACCCCCAAATTATTTATTATCCAAGTTGAGATTCGTTTACTTTTTATTCGCCCATGGATAAAGTTATTTACAACTTGTTTTTTTATTCCTAATTCATCTGCTATTTGTTTTTGCGTTAATCCTTTTAATTTAAGAAGATAAATAATTTTTGCAACTCTTTTATTATTTTCATTTTCTTGTGTTATCATGTATTTATCTCAAACTTACTAATAACTTTATATGTGAATTATACAACATAAAATGTGAATAAGTCAACAAATTTTTGTGAACAAAAAATGAAATTTAAAGATTTGCAATCAAAATTAGCTAAAATTTTAAACAGAAAAGTAACTCAACAAGAAGTTGCTGATGCTTTAGAATTAGATAGGTCAAGTGTTAATAAATATATAAATAGCGATAAAGAGATAAATCCGGTTCAAAAAATCAGAGTTGAACAATTTTTTGAAATAAATTTAGATACGGAAGAAAACTATAATTCACAAAATATTAATGTAAATATGCCTGTAAGGGGTGATATATCAGCTTCTTTAGGGGCTGGAAGTTTTGTTAATTGTGAAACCGTAACTGAATATTTTCCCCTGCCCAAAAGTCTAATAAAAAAAATTGGAGCTTCACCGGAACACAGTTGTATAATTAATACTTCGGGGGAGAGCATGTATCCTACGATAATTGGCGGTCAAGACCTAATTATGGTTGATGAATCAAAAAAAGAAATTTTTGACGGAAAAATTTATTTAATAAGAATTGATAATTCTTTATTTGCAAAAAGACTTCAAAAATTACCACAAAATCGTATTAAAGTTATATCCGATAATCCGGATTACGATTCTTATATAATTGACCTTAAAGATGAAAGTATTGATTTCACTATAATTGGTAAAATAATGTGGATTAGTCGTATATTATAAAGGGGAATATAATGCCAACAATATTTAAGTGGTTTTTTAAAATATTAGGTGTCATGGTACTGTTAATTATAATTATACTTATATTCGGAATTATATTAGCAATAAAAGATGATAATTCTAATGAAGCCTATAAATCCCCATCTGTAATAACAATGGAAGAATACGGTGAAGAATATCCTTATACTGTTGATAATATAAAAATAAAATGTGAAGATGATGCCGTATGGGTTGAAGATAGTGCTTTAAACAAATACGGCTTAAATGGACTAGCAGAAAATAAATTAAAGAACAGAAAAGATTATAAAGGATATACAAATCCTAATAATATACTTATTGAGGGAAAAACAGATTCTTGGGTTTTAAATAAAGGTTTTGAACTTTGCAAATAATTTTAAAGAAAAAGACGGCAGTATTCTGCCGTCTGCTGTGTATATGTTAAGGACACAATATGAAATTACGGTCAGTTTTATATTTATTATTCAATTGTCAATGTGCAAAAGTTTGAGGTTAAAATATTAAAATGGAAGTTCTTCCCCGGTTGTTTTATATACGACTTCTAATACTTCTATTTCTTGACACATAGTAAGTTTATCAGCTATTCGCTGCGCTTCTTGTTTGGCTGATAAAAATGTATTATGTTTATATTTCGGTTTATTTGCACTCGGAACATAAACGTAAAATTCCTCTTTTAAGTTCATTTCCTGCAATTTTATCGCCATATAGTTTAAAATATTTGATAATTTTATTAAAAAACTAATTATTTTTTTCATATTAACCTCCAAAAACCTTTTTATTAACATCTTTTTCAAGTAAAATTTCTTTCAATTTTATGTATAAATCAGCTTGTAACAGTTCTTTTTGGTGTTCGGATATACGCATAAATTCTCTTTTAGGTAAAAACATATTAGCTGTAAACTTTTTACCGAGTTTACTTTTTTTACTAACTTTGCCTTTAAAGCCAAAATTATGAGCTGCTGCATAAACGATATTTGTGCCGACACCTGCTTCATTTGCATTAGAATAAGCTTTAATACTTCTTCTTAGAACGCCTTCTAAATTAAGAATTCTGCCTGAACCTCTGCCCATTTGTATTCTTCGTTTCTTCCAAGATTCGCTCCATGGTTTCCATTTGTCGCCTGTATGAGTTCCTTCGGTTTCAAAATCTTCATCAACTGTATTTTTTAAAAATACTCGTGCTGTTTTCATTAAAGGAGTTAAATCGCTTAATTTTTTGGCAGCATCTTTTAAAAAATCAGTAACCGCCTTACTTTCAAACTTAACTTTAAACATTTCTCTAGTCATTTTTCCGCCTTATTTATCAAATTTACTTAAATATTGTTGGTCTAACATTTTATTGATTTTTTTAACCTTATTTACTCCTTTATCAATTCAAACACTATGTCATAAACAGGCTTGTCGATTTTTAAATCGGTGTCTTTGCCATTGATTATTTTTATTGATTTAATTTTTGCGTTTAAAATCTTGTCTTTTTCATCTTTTGTAGGATAACCGCAAGCAAATTTTATGATAGAACCTTCTTTAATACCTTTCTCTATGGTTATATAAAAATCACCTCCAAAATGGTCAAATCTGCGTTCTCCACCTTCTTGATAAATAAATCTTTTAGTCCAGTATGACTTTACTTCTCTATACTCGTGTGTTTTCTCACCTGATTTGATTTTATCAAACCATCTTTTTTTTAAGTTAAATGTTATCATTTATTATTCTTTCTTTTATGCTTCTTGCTCTTGTCTTAATCATCCTTATTTATTGCATTTTCTGTGGTA
>CANROV010000223.1 GCA_947632315.1 Candidatus Gastranaerophilales bacterium | reverse complement strand
TAAAGTTGAACTTTATGACGGTTCTTATCACGAAGTTGACTCTTCAGAAATGGCATTCAAAATCGCAGGTTCTATGGCTATTAAAGACGGATGTAAAAAAGCAAGACCTTGTATCTTAGAACCTATGATGAAGGTAGAAATTGAAATTCCTGATGAATATACAGGTACTATCATCGGTGATATTTCAAGAAGAAGAGGACGTGTTGAAGGTCAAGAACCTTTAGGCAATACAGGTAACGTAATTATCAGATGTACCGTTCCTTTAGGTAACATGTTTGGTTATGCTACCGACTTACGTTCTAACACTCAAGGACGCGGTACATTCTCAATGGAATTCTTGAAATATGAACAAGTTCCTATGAATGTTCAAGAAGAAATCATTTCTAAATCAGGCGCTAAAGCTTAATTAAGAATAAAACAAAAAAGACGGACAAATGTCCGTCTTTTTTTTATTCGTATTTTTTTCCTTCCATATCCATAAACCAATCAATTAAAGGCAATTTTTCACCGAACTCAAAATTAAATTTTTTTTCAAAATCCTCGCTTGTTAAAAATTTATATCCGATATTAAAACTTAAAGGCTCTTCTTTAAATCCTGATTCTTTAAATTTTTCTTCCGAAAGCTGATTTTTATCCTCATCTAAAACCTGCGAATAATTTAAGCCTTTATACGCACAAAAAGGTACTCTTGAATTTTTATCCTTAACATTCTCCATTAATCCGAAAGTTCTGCAAACAACGCCTCTATAGTCATAAACACTACAGCTTCCGCCAATTAAAAACGGACAATCATATAAAAATACATCTCCCTTGAACTCTTTTTTCTTATCGGCAGTTTTTTGCAGATTTTCTTCTATTTTTGCTTGTGTTTCTTTATCTAATAATAAAAAACCCGACAGTAAAAACTTAACTTCCATCTTAGAATAAGGAAATTCAGCATTCCGACAGCACAAACTGCAGCCTTTTTTACAGCATATATACTCTTTTTGCCTTTCAAAGAAGACTTTTAATTTATTTGTTATAAATACCAAATATTTTATATAATTTTCTAACATACAGTAATTATACAAAAAAAAGGGATAATATATCCCTTTAAGCTAAAAGATGATTGAACATGAACTTTCCCGTATTAATAATTATTTTTTAAGAAACCAAGCTTGAGTTCCTTCTCTGACTACATGAGTAAAACCAAGGATATCATTTTTTACTTCATAACCAGCATGCAGAGTATGAGTACCCGGATAAAAATCACAAATATTAAATGATAAGTACATACCGCCTAAGGCGTTATCTCTTAATTTTGCATTTTTAGGTAATTTGCGAGATTCATTTACAGCATCTACCTGTTCTTGTTTTAAGCGTTGGAATAAAATTCTGGGTAAACCGATTTTTAGTGCTTCAGTTTCTTTTTTGTCTGAATTTTCATATACATCAGATTTTAAAATATCATTCATTAAATTAATACTCTCATTAATATTTTTTTCAATTTGATTAGATTGAACCTGATGTAATCCTTGTGATTTAACATCAACAGAGGGCGCACTTCCGAAAAACACAATTGTCATAACTTTTCTCCTTTTCTTACATTCCTAAACTATTTATTTTACTTACTTTCCGAATTGTTTGGTTATATATAAAAAGTAATTTTTTTTTATGAATTTACAAAAACCAACAAAATATTAAGAAATGTAAACAAACAATTTATTATTGTTTATAAAAAGATATGTTACATTACTACAAATATAGTATTTGAATGTGGAAAAGTTAATAAAAAGTGGTATAATATAAGTAGTGATAGCCCCGATTAAAGGGCGGAGAAAAAAAGAAGAGTTCTTTAGTCGGTACAAGTAAAAACACCTGAGCGCATTAGATTAGCGAAAGGGACATATGGATAAGATACAATTTCACAATGACCTAAAGAGGTTAATTGAAATTTTACCGCCAAAAATTGTAGAAGCACTAAAGCCGTACAATTTAGATGATGCCATTGAACTGGTGCTTGATTTAGGCAGGGTCGGGGAAATAAGGTATTCGGATAAAAGGACGGATTTTATCGGCAGTGAATATATTACGGAAGAAGACATCGAGTATATCACATCAAGAATACAGCCGTTTACGAATGATAATCGATCAGGTATAGCAGGCACTTTACACAGAATCAGCGCTATAAAAAACAGACAGGGAAAAGTTGTAGGGTTAACTTGCAGAATTGGACGTGTTGTTACAGGGACTATTGCTTGTATAAAAGATTTTGTACTCCAGAATAAAAGCATTTTATTCTTAGGTCGTCCGGGGGTCGGGAAAACTACGAAATTAAGAGAAATATCAAGGCTGGTAGCTGATGACCTCGGGAAAAGAGTTGTTATTGTTGATACATCTAATGAAATAGCGGGCGACGGAGATACACCTCATCCCGCAATAGGCAGAGCAAGAAGAATGCAGGTTCCTCAGCCTGTTTATCAAAAAGATGTTATGATTGAAGCTGTTGAAAATCATACTCCGGAAGTTATTGTTGTTGATGAAATAGGTACCGAAGAAGAAGCTCAGGCTGCAAGAACTATTGCAGAGCGTGGTGTTATGCTGATTGCTACAGCTCACGGCAATACTCTTGATAATTTAATAAAAAACCCTACTTTATCTGATTTAGTAGGCGGGATAAGCTCCGTTACTTTAGGTGACGATGAAGCTAAAAGAAGAGGGTCGCAGAAAACCGTTCTTGAGCGTGAAAAACAGCCGACTTTTGATATTGTTATTGAAATTATTGACAGAAATACTCT
>CANROV010000222.1 GCA_947632315.1 Candidatus Gastranaerophilales bacterium | reverse complement strand
TAAATGCAGTATTTGCGGAAAAAAACAAGGATATTTTGAAATTCTTTGCGACTGTTTATAATACTTGACCTGAAAATGCTTAATTAGCGGTATATCATTATTAAAAAAACCGCCTCATTTCTGAGGCGGTTTGATTTATATCTAGTAATTTAAAAAATCTAACGGCGGAATTTTATCGAATTTTTCATATTGTTCAACCTCTACAGTGTTTGGAGCTTGAACTTCTTCCAGCGAATCATCTAATAATTCGGATTGCATTTCAAGCATTTTTTCGCTTGCACAAGCTATATCTCTGCCTATTGATTTTATTGAAAGTCTTATAGCTTGTTCTGACGGTGCGCCTTTTTCTGATACAGTCTCTTGAACTTTATAACTTGCCCAATCATCGGGTAGTTCTTCAACAACATCAAACTCTCCGTCTTCAATTACTCTTTTATCAACTTGTGATTTTAATATTTCACTAACATAAGGTTTTTGTGACTCAAAATGACAAGGTAGTATAAGTTCTGTGCCTATTACTTCTTCAGGGTCTCGCTTTTCATATTTTTTAAACATATCAGCAGCTACTTGAAGATGCCCTATTTCCATCTGCATCATTTCTTCCCAGATTAATTTTAATCTGTCATCAACTTCATCTTTGTAACAGTTATAATAGTTACAAACTTCGGTAAACTCGTGAACAAGCCATTTCTCAAACATAGTTTCTGTCGGGTCAACTAATGTTTCATACATTGTTACGTGTTCTTCTTCTACGTCGCATATTTCGGCATATAATCGTTTTAAATCGGTATTGCCGTACATAAACCCGTGTTCAGCATAATAATTGTGTGTCTGTTGTTCGCCTGATACTAATGTTAATATGTTTACTTTCGTTTGCGGTGACGTTTTGTCTTTATCATAAGGCTTTCTTATCCTTAAAGCATTACAATTATGATGATATTGGGTCGGTCTGCCTATTAATACATCTGTCATTTCTTTTAGTATTTCGTTAGGATCGGTTTCTTCTATTAAATATGCAAATTGAGAATATCTGTATAAATGGTCAAAATCTTCCAATAAACCAAAATCAAATGTTTCTTTTACGTATTCATCAGGCTCGTTTTGTGCCAGCCATGCAGTTAAATCAACTGCTACCTGCTCATATCCTAAAGTTGTATCTAATACCGTTTGATTAACCGGTGATAACCAGTTTACCGTTGTTTGCTGCATATCTTCAATGCGTCTTATCCTTACAAGAGTTTTGTTTAACTCCATATCGTCGGATTTTCTTACAAAACAATGCTTAAATCCCCAGGCCTCTGTTTCAATACCGTTCATTAATATTTGTCTTGTCCTTGTATAATTATCGGCTTCCATTCTGTTATAAGGACGCTTTACTATGTCGTGCCAAGTCCTTAGCTGTTTATCTATAGGAATACCTTTTTCTTTTAAAACGTTCATCTCTTATCCTTTCTTGTTTAAAAATTATAAGCAAAGTGCATGAGCAAACAACTCGCTTACTTTGTGGTTATAGTATCTGCCGTCATCTTTAGCAAATAAATTCTCCCAGTGGCTTTCCGCCGTTCCGTCCGTTGAGTATGACGGGTTCGTCATCATTATATGATGTGTGTTTGTGTCGTATCTTAAGGGAAATATATCATTCGTCTGCATAAAACTTGGCAGTTTATCACTTGCTTGATAAAAAGCAAATAAAGCTGTATTTATTCTGTGAAGTCTTTGTTCATAAGAAATACCGCCTTCATAGTTGTCATTTTCTATTTCAACACCGGGAGCGTAGACTCTGTTATATTTTAATTGCTCAGATAGTTCTTTTACTTTGTCAAAATCATCTCCCGTTATAAAATCCGTTCCCGTATTAAGTCCCATATTTTGATAACGGGCAAAATCATCCGTGCTTTTTTCACCTGCAAAACTTATTGTCGTCTTTCCGCTTCTTCGTCTTATTTCGTTTAGAATATACTGCATTTGCGGGTAATCGGGCAGGGCGCCAACTCCGGTGTAATTTCCCATGTCATATCCGCCTATGTGCTTCGCTGAATCTATAAACATAGCTTCAAACCCTAAATTCATAAGCTTTACACTCTCTTGGATATACATCTCAACGTGTTCAGAGTTTTGCCAGCTGAATGTTTCATCTTCCTTGTCAGGATATGCCACTTTTATTTGATCCGCTGAAATTACTGTCCTGAAACCTGTCTTTATTCCTCTAAAGTGTGCTAAATCGTTAAACGCTTGAAGCTGTTCTTCCGCTGAAATTTGCGACTTGAGCGAGGTTGAAATTATATTATCACTGTACCCGGCATTAAGCTTTATTCCGTAAATGGAATTTTCTTCAAACGGCCCTTTATTATAACTGTCGCCAAATATATTAGGGAAAATCTGAGAGATAATTATACAATTAGCCCAGCTTTTTGCTGATGGCGGTATCGCAGGTAAAAGCTTTATACAGCTGAGATTTCCGCAGCAAGTTCTGTCTTTATTCATGTGAGCTATTGCTCTATTATTTAACTCGATATAATTGGCAAGTCTGCCCCAATTATCGCCATAATCCGGTGTTGATATGTTGTCCGGAAATTCTTCAAAAAAATAATCATTTTCACTTAATGTAACTATTGATTCAATAGACTCTTTTATGCTCCTTCTTAGTAGTTCTGACGGAACTATATTCCCTACCCACTTTTTGTTCGGGTAACAGCCTATTGAATAATATGTCCTGTCTTGAGTCCATTTGTCAGGGTGCAATTTTATATCTTCACCAAGTGCGTTTAATAATTTATTTGTACAA
>CANROV010000221.1 GCA_947632315.1 Candidatus Gastranaerophilales bacterium | reverse complement strand
TCAGTAACAGAAGGACATCCTGATAAAGTTTGCGACCAAATTTCAGATGCAATATTGGATGAATTTCTTACAAAAGATTCAAAATCAAGAGTAGCAGCGGAAACATCAGTTACTACCGGCATGGTGCTTGTTTCAGGTGAAATAACTTCATCCTGTTATGTTGATATCCCTCACGTAGTCAGAAGCACTATTGAAAATATAGGATATACAGGTAAATCATCAGGCGGATTTGACAGCAAAACATGTGCTGTTATTACAAGTATAGATGAACAATCTACTGATATTGCAGGCGGAGTTAATAAAGCTTTTGAAACAAGAGATAATAATGCCGCAACTTCTACCGATGAAACAAATAATTTAGGTGCAGGCGACCAAGGTATTATGTTTGGTTTTGCTTGCAACGAAACTCCTGAATTAATGCCTCTGCCAATCAGCTTGGCACATAAGCTTTCTTACAGATTAGCTCAAGTTAGAAAACAAGGTATTATTAATTACTTAAGACCTGATGGTAAATCTCAAGTTACTGTTGAATATGAAAATGATAAACCTGTCAGAATTGACACTGTAGTTATTTCAACTCAACATGATGAAGAAATTAACGGAATTACTGATAATACAAAAATTCAGGAAATAATAAAACAAGATGTAATTAAACACGTTATCAACTATGTATTTGAAAGAGAACAATTAAAACCTGACAGTTCAACAAAATACTTAATTAATCCATCAGGCAGATTCGTAATAGGCGGGCCTCAAGGCGATGCAGGTTTAACAGGAAGAAAAATTATTGTTGATACCTATGGAGGTTATTCAAGACACGGCGGCGGAGCTTTCTCTGGTAAAGATCCTACTAAAGTTGACCGTAGTGCTGCTTATGCTGCAAGATATGTTGCAAAAAATATTGTTGCTGCAGGACTCGCTGAAAAATGTGAAATAGAATTAGCTTATGCTATCGGGGTTGCTCAACCTGTTTCTATTTTTGTTGAAACCTTCGGTACAGGTAAAATTTCCGATGATTGCATTATGGGACTTATTGAACAAAACTTTGATTTAAGACCAATTGCTATCATTAACCAATTTGATTTAAGAAATCTTCCAAAGAAAAATGGCGGAAAATTCTACCAAAAATTAGCTGCATACGGACATCTCGGAAGAACTGATTTTGATGTGCCATGGGAACACACTGATAAAGCACTGTTATTAAAGGAACAAGCTTCAAAATTTTGTATGGCTGTCTAAATAACAAAATACTAAAAGAAAAGCGGAATTAAATATTCCGCTTTTCTTTTATGAATTTTGCAAAATTTATTTCTTCTTGTTTTGTTGTTATATTCCCTTTTATTTTTTCTTTTAATATTTCATCAAAAACGACAGTAAAATATCCGGAAGGCTTATATCCTAATTCTATTAAATCGTTGCCGTTTATTTCCACCGTTATATTTTTTAATTTATTTAAATATTTAATTAAATTTTCGTCTTTCGTAATTAAATAATATATAATTAACGATTTATTCAATTTTTTATTAAACAATTTATATATTTTAAAGTCATCACTAAAAGAATGTTCTGCATTATTCAACAACTCTTTAACCTCAATTAAAATCTTTTTTTCTTGTGAAGTAAGACTTAAAGAGTTATAATCACTATTTAAAAGCAAACAAAGCAATAATATTTCATTTATTTCGTCATCATCAAACAAATTAAATAATTTTAAATTATCTAAAACTTTAATATTAACCGTTAAAGGCGGGTTATCCGACAGTAATTTAAAAACGCCAAAATCTAATGCAATATCAAAAGTATTGTCTTTTTTTATTGAAAAATATTGTAAAAATTCATTCTTAATACGCTCAATAGGAATATTTCGGCAGGGGTTGCTCAAATACTCGTTTAAAAGTTTTATTGTATTTTCTTCAATACTAAAATTTAACCTGACCATGAATTTTAAAGCCCTTACAATTCTTGAGGGGTCATCAATAAAACTGTTATTATGTAATATACGTATTTTTTTATTTTTAATATCATCATAGCCGTTATAAAAATCAATAAGATTATATTTTTCAGCCCCATTAAGCGATATTGCAAGAGTATTAATTGTAAAATCACGTCTTTGAACATCTGATTTTAAATCACAACCAAAATTATGTGCAACAGGAAGCATGCCGGGTGCTTTATATAGTTCTTCCCTTGTTGAAGCAAAATCTATTACACATCCTGATTTAAATTCAACACTTGCCGTTCTTAAATTCTCTTGAATTTTTAATATTTTACAACCGTATTTTTTCTCAAGCCGTTTTGCAAACATAACCGCATCAGCTTGAACTGCTATATCTATATCTTTTATTGTATTATTTAATATTAAATCTCTAACAATACCGCCAATAAGATAAATGTTACAGTGTAATTCTTCTGCGGTCTGTTCAGAAATTTTTATTGCACTTTTATATAACTCAGGTATTTGATTTTTTAATTCAAACTCTAAATTCTTTGACATTATTATTTCCTTAAAAATTATATCAAATTATTTAAATTCTTTAAATATCGGATTTGATTCTTTTCTCAGAAAATCAAAATCAAAACGTAAAGCCGTATTATTATTTTTATGTTTTGAAGATAAATATTTAGTAATTGCAATATTTAATTTTGCAATACCTACTCCAAGTACAATACCTGAATATAAGTAACCTAATATTTGTGAACCGGCTATTTTTAATACTTGAGATTTCACCTTAGGTTCAGCGTTTTTAAATAGTTGAGAAAATTTTATTGCTTTTCCGTCTTTGATAACATTTC
>CANROV010000220.1 GCA_947632315.1 Candidatus Gastranaerophilales bacterium | reverse complement strand
CTTTTTTTATCATCAAAATGAAAATATAGAGTAGATTAAGCAGCTAATTCTTCAAATAATTCTAAATCTTTTAATTCTTCATCGTTAGCCAAATCAGGGTTTTGAGCTTCTTCAGCCATATCGTCAGCAGGTTCTTCAGCTGATTCTTCAGTGATTTCAGGAGCTTCTTGAGCAGTTACGTCATCAGCTTCTTCAGTAGTTTTTTCAGTGGTTTCATCAGAAGTTTCATCTTCAGCTTGAGCTTCCGGAGCTTCTTGAACAGCTTGAGCAATAGAGATATCGTTCATAGAAGCAATTTGTTCGTCAGTAAGACCTAACTGTTTGTATGCGTCTTGTAATTCAGCTTTTAATTCAGCAGATTTTTGAGTATAAGTATCAAAGAAGTTAGTGTGAGCGAGGATTTGCTGAGAGGGAGCGAATTGAGAAGCTTGAGTTAAGTCTTCATCGGCAGAAGCAGCAGAGTCAATATCAGCGCTGCCATCTACAGCGAATTCACCATCAGCAGAGATACCGTAGTTATCTTCTAACCAGTTAACGTCATCAAGGGTATTGTAGCCTTTAAGAGTTTCGTCACCCAGGTTAACATTGAAAGTACCTGCAAGATATTGATCGGTTACACCGTCGTTATCAGAGTCAGCAAGTGTATTAACAGCGTCGTGCTGACCGCCGAACTGGTAAGAATCTAAGTCGATAGAGAAGTCTTCACCGAATTCCTCCATAACATCAACAATTTCTTGAGAGCCGTCAGCGTTAGTTTTAACAGCTTTGATGTTACCGTTTTGTAATTCTTGAGCAGAGACTTTAGAGTCACCGTCGGCATTAAGAGCGGTCATTTCTTCCCATTGATTTTGAGCGCCTAAGAAGTCGGAAGTAGAATCGAAGTTACCGTCATCAACTATGAAGTCATATTTAACTTGGTCATCGCCTTCGCCTTTAGTGAAACCTATAGGGTCACAAGATTGATTTATGATATTAATAGTATTGCCGTCACCATTTATTATTATGTTACCGTTACCTGTAACATTTGAGCCGTCAGCACCGCTGGAATCAGCAGTAACAGGGTTAGTAATTTCAGCCTGATAAGCTTGAGTTTTACCGTTAATTTGAGATTCAAGGTCTTGAGCGTCAGATATTAAAGAATTCAAGTCAGACAAGCAAGAATCGATTTCGTTAATTTGGTCATTAGCGGCAGCTAATGAAGCCATAGCGTCAGCTAATTGAGGGGCGTTAGGTAAAGCGGATTTAATATTTTCTTGAAGTTCGTCTTTAGACATACCATCACCGCCGTCTTTGTTAGCTTCAATGTAAGCGTTAATTTGTTCGTTAAGTATTTGTTTAGATTCTTCTTCATGGTCTTTGAAAGCTTCTTCTTGTTGAGCTAAAGCGTCAGCGATATTTTTTTCAGCAGCATCAGCTAATTCTTCAATATGGTCTTCTAAATCTTCAATTTCTTTTTCAATATCATCACGTTCAGCTTGAAGTTTAGCAATTTCTTCTTTTAATTCTTTAGCGGCGTCAGATTCATCAGCTTTAGAAACAGCAGAAGAATTTAAGACGGAAGAAGGATCAATCCCAAGTTCTTCAGCTAATTCAATAAATTCTTCAGTAGTTTTTTCGAGGTCAGTTTCATCAACAAATGCAGAGTTTAAATCAACATCTGCAGAGAAAGTATTTTCTTCCTGATTAACTTTTTGATTGTTGGTATTAGTGTTAACAGGAGAAGTAGAACTATTAGCGTAAACAGAATCAGTATTTAAATAATCATAATAAGCCATAATAAACTCACTTTCATTTTGATGTAATCTATATATATATAAAATATACGAGATATATAAAATTGCCATTTTGATATATAAAAATATATATAAAAACCGAAGAATATTGAAAATAGTGAGTTGCACTGCTTTACAAAAGTTAACAAAAGAGGATGTATTTTTATGATACATCCTCTTTTGTATTGTTTTTTATTCTAATTATATCTTTTTATCAAACATTTGTTTAATACCATCTACGGAGCTTAATATGCCTGTTGCTTCATATGGCATGTAAACAATTTTATTATTTTCTCCTGCAGTAATATTAGCAAGTGTTTCTAAGTATTTCATAGCAATTAAGTATTGATCGGGTTTTCCTTTATCAGCTAAAGCTCCGACTATTCGGTTAATAGCTTCTTTTTCTGCGTCGGCTTCAATTATACGAGCTTGAGCAACACCTTCTGCTCTTAATATTTCTGCTTGCTTTTCACCTTCTGCTTTATTAATTGCGGCCATTTTTTCACCTTCTGCCGTTAATATTGCTGATTTCTTAAAACCTTCTGCTTCAAGAATGGTTGCACGTCTGTCTTGTTCTGCTTTCTTTTCTTTTTCCATTGCTTGTTGAATTGATGCAGGAGGTACTATATCTTGAAGTTCTACTCTGTTTACTTTTACGCCCCATTTATCTGTTGCTTTATCCAATATATCTCTTAATTTATCGTTAATAATGTCACGAGAAACTAAGGTTTCATCTAATGCTAATTGACCAACAAGGTTTCTTAAGTTTGTTTGTGTTAATTTTTCAATAGCTTCCGGTAAATTTTCAATTGAATATAATGCTCTTTTTGCATCAACAATTTGGAAATATAAAAGTGCGTTAATACTTATTGTAACGTTATCTTTTGTAATTACGTTTTGACGTGGAAAATCATAAACTGTTTCTCTTAAATCTATCCTTGGTGAATATCTCATTACAGAATAGGTTCTGCCGTCTAATGTTTTTTGCTTGTCTATTCTTAACATTGGGCGGGCTTTACAGAAGATTGGCGGAACAAAAT
>CANROV010000219.1 GCA_947632315.1 Candidatus Gastranaerophilales bacterium | reverse complement strand
AGATTTGAACACGATTCACCTAGTTTATATGAACCATATAAAAAGCATTAAAGAGAAATGGAGAAACAATAAAATGTCCAGAATTTGCATAAGCTAAATTAATATCTCTTAGCATTAATGTGCCTTCTACTACTTTTATTGCATTCCCGTTTGATTGCCTTACGTATATTGTAGGTAATTGCCATAAACTTGTATTAATAAAACCTATTGCAATATCTGTATGTTTACCTCTGGTATAACAAATATTATTTTCAATTCTAAATGTTAATTCAAAACCTTTATCATCAATAACTTTAAAGCTATTTGTATCTTTAACTTCATAAGGTAGAGTAAAAGATGTTTCCTTTGTTTCTGCATTATAAGTTGTATCAGATAGAATAACTTTTCTGTCTAAATACAAGTTAAAATCTAAATTGAAATCTTTTAGTTTCGGAGTAAAGTCTATAACTTCCAAATAAACACCATCACCATATTGAACGGTTAAATATAATAAATGTTTATTAAAATCTGCATTTAAGATTTTAGCGTTCTCAAATTGCCATTTACTCCAAGCACTCTGTCCTCTTTCATTACCTTTTACATAAAAGTTATAAACATACAAAGTATCTCTTTCGGAAGTGGATAAGGCTAACAAAGTATTATTAGCACTTGAACCTGCTAATTTATAAACGTAAGAAGGTAAATAAGACGGGCATTGCTCTGTGATATCTTCGGCATCAACAGTTAAACTTTCTGTAACAAATAAGCTCATTACTCTTGTATATGAACCATTTTCATATATAAAGTAACCGTTTGAACCTAAACTGATTGGTTTACAATCTTTTGAACATTGATAAGATGTTACTAAATCTAAAGACACTGTTGAATTTGAGAAAGTATCTCCGCCTTTTAAGATAAACTGAGCAGTTTCACTTATTAACATTAACTCTTGATTAAAAGGAAGTGTGTGCTTTAATAAAACCATTTTAGAGTTTGAAGCTATGTCTATAGGGTCTGTTTCAAGTTCCGTTAACACTGTTTTCTTAAAGAATGAAAAAATATCATTAACATCTGAATATATTACTTTATCAACAGATACAAAGCCTAATCTGCCTTTATGAGTCATTATTTCTTGAATGGTATTATTTACAAAAGACGGATTAGGGGCAGTTTCTTCATCACCAGATAATCGTTCACCCCATTTTAATACATCTAAAGTAAACCCGCCGTCGGCTTGTCTTACTAAACCCATAGGCATTGTTGTATCATCTAACTTATATTGTATATTAGGACTCGGACATTCACTCCAAGTACCTTGTCCAAAATTACTTCCGTCTGAGGTTTTAAATTTAACAAAATAATCATCCGCTCCGTCTTTTGCATCTTGAATTATATTTAAAACAAATCCGTTAGGAGCTACGACAGGTAAATCTGTTGATGTATCTGCTGTTTTATAAAAAGCAAATAAATTCCTGTTTCCGTTTGAGTCCTCACACGATATTGTAAATTCTTCACTGTTTTTATTAGTTAATAAAATTGTAGAACCGTTTTGTTCAATAGAAAAATTACTGCCTATACTATCTGTTAAAGCAGAAGCCAGTTTTTGTGCAATACCGTTTGTTTTAATATCTGCTGCGGATGTTTCGGAAGTTGTGAGATGTGCTGCTTGCTCTCCATTTATAGTTATGCTGTAATCTGTTGAGTAATTACCTTGTTTAACAAAAATTAAAGCACTGTGCGGATATGCACTCTCAAATTTTTCATCAGATAACTTCACTTGCTTTGTTTTATTTAAAATAAAAGTATAATCTGCTAATGTAACTGCATATAGCTCTGTTAAAGGGCTTTGAGATTGAATATAAGCCTGTGCTTTATTGCTTATATATAATTCCTGCTTTTCGCCTTTTAAATTAAATATTTGGCAGGTTGTACCATCTAATATAACTTCATATTCTTCATCTTCTTTGATGATAGTATGTATATACGGATGAATTGTAAAAGGTTCACATAATTTTGCAATATTTTTAGAGGTAGGTCTGCGTTTTAAGCCTTCAACCGTATCTAAATAATGATTAATTAATTCTTTTGATTGGTTAGGAAACATCAGCTTATCAGTTTGTTGTGAAACACCACCTATAAAATTTGCAATTGTATCACGCATTATTGCCATTAGATATCCCTTCTTATAGTGCGATTTCGCATTTCAGGAATTAATGTATAATTACCTGTTTCCAATTCATAACCTAATAAATCTTGATATGCTTCAATTACATCTTCTCTGGTATATGCACAAGATGTTTCGCTTCCAAGCACTCTTTTACAGAATTTATAAGCTGCTGATATAGTTATATAGTGCTTAAAATTTTCGGGTACATCCTCAAATTTAAAGTTCCATACTATTTTTACTCTGATTGGCTCTTGTATTTTAAAAGATTGTGTTAGCTTATCATAAAGTTTATTTTTTCTTGTAACAAATCTGTTTTTATAAAATTGAGGAAATTGAACTAATAACATATCATCAGTTATATTAATGGTTTTATTTACATCTGGTTTTAATTCATACTGTTCATCAGTATTAAAATCCCATCCTTCAAGTAAAACCCTTTTACATTCTTTATCTAATATTTGTTCTGCTGATATTGTGTAATAACTCTTTGTACCTTCAAGAGTTTCCAGAGGAGATTGTCCTACACAGGAAAGCATTGTATTTATTGCTTCTAACTTTGTTGTCATATCAATTCCTCTCTAAATAAAAGAGGGGAGTTTTTAGTTCCCCTCTGTTATAATTATTTATTTTTTTTTTTTTTGCAGCTAAACTGCTTCACTTGCTTCTTTTGAAAG
>CANROV010000218.1 GCA_947632315.1 Candidatus Gastranaerophilales bacterium | reverse complement strand
GCAAAGATATTGCATTTTTAAGTAAAGAGCTTGCTACTATTCAGCGTAATTTAGATATAGATTTTGATTTTGACTGTGCAAAATTGGAAATGCCTAATTATGACGCAGTTATTGAATTTTTTAAAAAGAACCAGTTCTATAATTTCTTAAAAAATTCTGAAAATATACTCAAACCTTTTAAAGTGGGTTCTATGGAAGCAAAGATTGCCGAACATTGCTTAAACAATGAAACGAAAATTCAACAGCAAAGCCAATTGCAATTAGGACTTGGATTAGGCGAAATGCTTGTTGAAGCTTCTCATAAAGAATATAATCATGAAAAAAATATTGTGGATAGTATTGAGAAACTTGATAAATTGGTAAGTGAATTAAATTCTCATACTATTTTCTCAATTGATGTGGAAACTACAGGGATAAATCCGCTTGAATGTGATTTAGTCGGCATTTCAATAGCGTATTCAGACCAAATACAAGCGAAAAACGGCAGAGTAAAAATAGATGAAACAAGAAATGATTTGGTTAAATCTTATTATATTCCTGTTTTTCATCTGGTAGAACAGCAATTGGAATTAGAAACGGTTATTAATAAACTGGCACCTGTTTTAGCGGATGCAAAAATTGCAAAAACACTGCAGAATGCTAAATTTGATTATCATGTATTATGTCATCATTCAATGCCGTTAAAAAATATTATATTTGATACAATGCTTGCAAGTTATATAAAAGATTCAGCACGTAAACACGGATTAAAACAACAGGCAAGCGACTATCTTGATTATATGATGGTTGAATATGAGCAATTATTGAAAAACAGTTCATCATCCCTGACCATAGAAACGGTTCCGATTGAGGAAGCTGCTTCTTATGCTTGTGATGATGCTTTTGCTACACTGCTTTTGACTAAATACTGGCAAAAAAACCTTGATGAACAAGAACTTGACCTTTTGTATAATATAGAAGTTCCTTTAACTATTGTATTGGCAAATATGGAGCAGAACGGCGCTCATATTGATATTAACTGTTTAAGTGCAATAGAATCGGAAATAAATCAAAAGCTTGAAGTTATTGAAGCTCAAATATATGATGAGGCAGGTGAAAAATTTAATATAAATTCGCCAAAACAAGTTGGAGATATTTTATTTGGAAAATTAAATCTTAAAGCAAAAGGAATGAAGTCAAAAACAGGATTTTCAACAAGTGCTAAAGTGTTGGAAACGTTGGCAGAAGAGCATAAAATTGCAAAAGATATATTAGAGCAAAGACATCTTGCTAAATTAAAAAGTACTTATGTTGAAACTTTGCCTGAATTGAGAAGCCCTATTGATAACAGAATACATACAAGCTTTAATCAAACAATTACAACAACGGGCAGATTATCCTCTTCAAATCCTAATTTGCAGAATATTCCTACAAGGACTGAACTTGGAAATCGTATAAGAGGGGCATTTACTGCTGAAGATGAAGGGAATGTTATAATTTCGGCAGATTACTCACAAATTGAATTAAGGCTGTTAGCACATATTTCTCGTGATGATAATTTAATTGAAGCATTCTGTGAGGATGAGGATGTACATAGCTCTACTGCAAGCAAGGTCTTTGGAGTTCCAACAGAGCAGGTTACAAAGGAAATGCGTTCAAAAGCTAAAGCTGTAAACTTTGGTATTGTATATGGTCAATCAAGATACGGTTTGGCTTCAAGTCTTGGTATATCTCCTCTTGAAGCTCAAGATTTTATTGACAGATATTTTAAAACATATCCGGATGTTAAAACATATATGGATGAAACAATTAAATTTGCTTATGCCCATGGGTATGTTGAAACAATGTGGGGAAGAAAACGCTATTTAAGTTCGGGCTTGCTGTCTACTAATGCTAAAATTCAAGAAGCCGCTCAGAGAGCTGCTATAAATGCTCCTATTCAAGGCAGTGCCGCTGATGTTATGAAACTTGCTATGGTTCGTTTATATGATGACTTTACAAAAAATAATATTAAATCTAAAATAATCATCCAAGTGCATGATGAACTTGTTATTGAAACGGTTAATACTGAAATAGATGAGGTAAAATCACTTATTCAAAAAGCTATGGAGCTTGATAATCAATTTTTGGTTCCGTTAAAGGTTGATATATACCAAGGACAATCTTGGATGGAGATTTAATGAAAAATATATTTTTTATTTTAATATTAATTACAGCGGTTTTGTCCGGGCTAAAGTGTTCTGCTGATTCGGCAATACCTGTAAACTCTGTTATTAAATCAATTCCTTCTGCTCAGGAATTTGCTAAATCATATAAAACTTCTTCGGAAAATCTTTTATATCTTTTGCTTTCCGCTTTGAATGAACATAATTATTCCATAGAAGAAATACAATTTAAAACCGGAAGTGTTTTATTTAAAGCTTATTCAAAAGAATTTGTAGCTTCTGTATGTGCAAAAGACGGCTATAATGCTTTTATAAAAATAATTCCCGCTGACAATAATTATAATTTTTCACCTGCTTTAATTGAAAAACTTCATAATTATATTGAAACAAATACAAAAATTAATTTTCAAAAAATATTGTAATTATTGACTTTTACTCTTTTTTCCACCTCCCCTGTCTTTTTGTACACAAAAATTTAATCGATGGAGTATGGATTGTATCTGCAGTATACAAAATTTTTTTTGTTTTTATTTCTTTTGCGGAATGTTTATTGCCATATTATCAAGAGCTGACATGCTTTCAGCTATTCCTTCCGAGTATGAAGGATGGGCAAATATTGTTTTAGATAACTCTTTTGGGGATATTCCATTTCTCATCGCTATTGTTATCTGCCCTATCA
>CANROV010000217.1 GCA_947632315.1 Candidatus Gastranaerophilales bacterium | reverse complement strand
GCGACAACGGATTTATGGGTCTATGAATTGCTCAAAGACGCAAATTTGGACCTTACCCCACAAGGAAGCCCAATCATAGAAATAAAAAACGCTTTAAAAACCGCTTCAAAAAAGGGGACGGGTGAATCCGGCCGCCCTGAATACATTGGAATTGTCAAAGATTTTTTATTAGTCATTGAAGATAAAGCAGATATAAGTAAACATGTAAAAAAAGACGGAGAGCTCATTTGCCAAGATGTGCCTTCCATTACGGATTATGCCGTTAATGGAGCTTTATTTTATGCCAAACATCTCATCAAAAATACAAGTTATAAAAAAGTTTTTGCCTTTGGTGTGTCAGGCGATAAAAAACGCCACAAAATCACGCCGATTTTTGTTGATAACACTGAATATTACAGAGAATTACCCGAGATTGAATCTTTTATCAATTTTAATCAAACATACATTACAGATTATTACACACACGAAGTTTTAAAAGAAGATACAAATTTTGAAAAAGAGACCACTGAGATATTAAAAGACGCGGCAGCCTTACACGAAGATTTGCGAAATTATGGCAACTTGGAAGATACAGACAAGCCACTGGTTGTATCAGGCATTTTGTTAGCATTAGATGAGGTAGAGCAAAACAATTTTTCCATTAGTAGCCTGAAAGGCGATAATGTGAAAACCGATGGGCAAAAAATATATGATGCCATACAAGATAATTTAAAGCGTGTTAGAGTTTCTCCCGATGTCAAACGCGATAAAATATTATCGCAATTTTCCGTTATCAAAGATACCGTAAAGCTTAACGAAATTGACGATAAATTAGGTAAAACACCCTTAAAGCATTTTACCGAGTTTTTATATGACAAAATTTATAAATGCATTAAATATAATCATTCTTCAGAAGATTACATTGGCAGATTTTACGGCGAGTTTATGAGTTATAGCGGCGGTGACGGACAAAGCCTTGGCATTGTCTTAACACCTAAACACATTACCCAATTATTTTGTGATTTATTAGATCTCCAAATTGATGATTGCGTTTTAGATCCATGTTGCGGCACAGCCGGTTTTTTAATTGCCGCAATGAATAAGATGTTAAACAACGCGACAACATCTTATCAGAAAGAACATATAAGAGAACACCAACTACATGGTTTTGAATTACAACCTTATATGTTTGCTATTGCAACAACAAATATGATTTTGCGCGGCGATGGCAAAAGTAATATATTGTGCGAGGATTTTTTAAAACAAGACCCTAAAAAACTCCAATTAAAAGAATGTAACGTAGGAATGATGAATCCCCCATATAGCCAAGGGAAGAAAGATAAAAATTTATCTGAAATCAGATTTATAGAACATTTACTAGATTCTTTGGTTAGTGGTGGCAAATGCGCCGTCATTGTTCCCCAATCTAGCATGACGGGCAAATCCAAAGAAGAGCAAGCCACAAAAGAAAGCATCTTGAAAAAGCACACTTTGGAAGGCGTAATCACACTTAACAAAGATACTTTTTATGGTGTAGGAACAATGCCCTGTATTGCAATTTTCACATCAGGTCGCCCACATCCCAAAGAGCATATTTGCAAATTTATCAATTTTGAAGATGATGGCTACAAAGTAGCACCACACATCGGCTTAATTGAAACAGAAGCAGCAAAAGATAAAAAGAAACACTTGTTAGACGTGTGGTTCAACAGAGCAGAAACAAGCACAAAATTTTGTGTTAAGACCACAATAGAAGATACCGATGAATGGTTGCACAGCTTTTATTATTTTAACGACGAAATCCCGACCGAAACCGATTTTGAAAAAACTGTCGGAGATTATCTATCCTTTGAATTTTCAATGATTATGCAAGGTCGTAAATATCTATTTGAGGAGTCAAAAGATGAAATTAACGGATAGAGAATGGAGTCTTTTTTCATTAAAAAATATTTTTATAAACTATCACGGAAAAAGATTAACAAAGAACAACCGGATTGTAGGTAAAATTCCTTTATTAACTGCCTGCGAAACTAATCAAGGTATAAGTAGTTATATTTGTGAAATGAAAGATATGCAAAAATTTGAAAACTTTATTTCAGTTGACATGTTCGGACACGCATTTTATCATAATTACTCATGTTATGGAGATGATAATATTTATTTTTTTAAAAACAAAGATATTGCAAGTCACGCAATGTTGTTTATTATCGCCTGTATAAACAAAAACAGTTCAAAATATTCTTATGGTAATCAATTTAGACAGAATAATGCTGATGGTGATAAATTTCTTCTGCCTATTAATTCTTTAGGTCAGCCCGATTATCAGTTTATGGAAGATTACATCAAAGAAATCATGTATCGTAAACGAAAGCTATATCTTGAATATGCTCAAGAAAAGTTGCAAACTTTACCCCCCCCCGATAATAATTTAATCCCCTTGCAAAACAAAGAATGGAAAGAGTTTTTTATTGTTGATATATTCAATTCAATAAAAAGAGGAAAAAGACTGATTAAAGACAATCAAATTGAAGGGAGAATTCCTTATGTTTCATCTACAGCTACGAATAATGGTGTCGATAATTTTATTCAATATAATGCCTTAAAAATGAAAAAATATTATAATTGTTTGAGTATTGCAAATAGTGGTAGTGTAGGTTCAAGTTTTTATGAACCTTTTGTATATGTTGCCAGTGACCATGTAACACATCTTAAAAATGATAAGTTTAATAAGTATATTTACTTATTTTTAGCTACTATGACAAATAGATGGTCACAAAAATATAACTTCAACAGAGAAATAAATGATACAAGAATAGCAAGGGAAAAAACACTACTTCCTATCAATAATAATGATG
>CANROV010000216.1 GCA_947632315.1 Candidatus Gastranaerophilales bacterium | reverse complement strand
TGGCCGAGAATCATCAATTTCTGAAGCCTTTAAAATTGGCTTCATTGAAAACAATGATTTTTCATATTTAAATTCATATTCATCTTTTAAATATTTTTTGGCTAAACTAGACATATAAACCCAAGCGCTTTCAGGTTTAGCAGGACATAAATTAGGCGATGCAACCAACAAAGGAGATTATTTTAAATGTATCCTTTACGCACTATTTATTGCATGGATATTTTATATGCTAATGCGTATAAAACATTATAACTGGGGGTTAATGCTATTAATTACGTATATGGCACTTTGCCAAATTAGGTATACTAATAATTTTGATAATCCGGTTAAAGAGAAAATGTCGTCAAAAATATTGACTTCATATGAGGAAAAATGCGAGCTTGAAAAATCAGGAACAGATATTGGTCAGATATATTTGTATGATACGGAAGGAGGCGACGGAAACTGGAAAATTTATTCAATAGCACAGTTTTATTTTAATCGCTATACACTGCAGATAGGATTGCCAGATTACATAAAAAATAATGATATTATCATATCAACAATTAAGATTGATGAAATTGAGGATATGTATAAGGATATTTTATGTTATGAACTTGATGATAATGAGGTTTGGTATACATATTTACAACTAAACCAATAGCATGCTATTTAAGGAGGCATATGAAAAATATATTTGGATATATTAAACCAATAATTCGTTACATAAAAAATAGAAATTTTCGTGAGTATGTAAATAACTATAATTCGCCAAACTGGATAACGTTCAAATCTTGCGGAAGTGTTTTAAAAGGAAAAATGGTTTATTTAATTACTTTAGAAGATTTAAACGGGCTTGAACAAACAATGGGATTTTTCGCGTTGATTAACTGCATCCTAAATCGTTTATATTATGCTGACAGGCTGGGGTTACTACCTGTTATAAAATTACCTGATACATTGTTATATTATGATAATAGCTTTGGCGAAAATGTTTTTGAGTATTACTTTATTCCTGTATCAGAAATCTCGTATAGTGATGCAATTCAAGCATATAATTTAGTTTATTCTGAGGAAAGGCATTCTCAGTTTAATCTATGCGGTAATCCAGGATACTTATTATCAGAGCAGGGAATTGAAAATCTTGCTCTAATTTGGAATAAGTATTTCAAATTTAACAGCTATACATCTAAAAAGTTGGAACAAGACCTATTAATTACACCTGATGATAATAAAATTTTGGGCGTTCATATAAGAGGTACCGATTTTAAAAATAAGAATAAAAATCATCCAATAGCAATCCATTATGAGCAGTATCTGGAAAAAATAAAAGAATTATATACAGGGGGGGGGTATGATAAAATATTTGTTGCCACAGATGAACAAGTAGTTATTACCAGATTAATTGAAATATATGGTAACAAAATTTTATTTTATAATGATGTATTACGCTCTGATAACAACGAACCTGTACATAAATCAAGTAATAGCAGAACCAATCATAAATATTTATTGGGATATGAGGTACTGCGTGATATGGTGACTCTGTCATGTTGTAAAGGTTTTATTGCTGGAAAATCACAAGTTAGTTTAAGTGTGAGGATTTACAAAAAGTCTCAAAATAAGATATTTGAAAAATGCTGTATTTTAGATAATGGAATGTATATGTAAATAAATCTAAGAAGAAAGTTAAAAATTATTTATGTAAAATTAAATAACTGCGGTATATATTTATAAACAAGAAACTAAAAAATAAAGGAAAGTAATGATAGTAAATATTTATAATGAAGAAAATTAAGATAATTTATAATAATTTCATAATTGGATTCCTCAGCCAGATTATTTTAATGATGCTTCAATTTGTTCAAAGAATAATACTGATAAAATATATTGGCATAACTATAGTTGGCATCAGTACGGCGTTGTCTTCAATTTTATCAACGCTTGCCTTGACAGAATTAGGCTTTCAAACAGCCATAGTATATCATCTATATGCACCTATACAAAAAAAAGACATTGAAAAAATAAACAGTATAATGACGGTATATAAGACGGTATACAGCATAATGGGAATGATTTTTTTAATATTGTCATTATTTTTTTTGCCTTTTATCAAGTATATTTTAAAGGATACAGAGATAACATTAGAGATAGTTTTTTATTATCTAATGCTAAGTATAAATTCGTCAGCAACTTATTTCTGCGCGCACAGAAGGTCGCTTTTATTTGCTGATCAAAAAGAATATATTGTTAAATCCATAGACAGCCTGTTTAACATAATATTCATTGTGATTAAACTTGTAATAATTGTATATTTTAAAAATTATTATTTGTTTTTAGTACTGCAGATACTGCAAACAATAGTTTCTAACATTGTCATATATTTTTGGGTATCCGCAAAATATCCTTACCTGACTAAAACAACGTTTGATTTTAAATTATTTAAAAAAATTCTGGGAAACGTAAAAAATGTTTTTGCTGGAAGGCTCGCTGGTTATGTATATGGAGCTACGGATAATCTTATAATATCTTCTTTTTTGGGAGTAGTTTATGTTGGGCTTTATGCCAACTACTCAATGTTTACAATGTCTATTAAGAATGTTGTATCCCAAGTGTTTAATGCAATGACTTCAATTATAGGCAATATGCTTGAAGAAAGAAACAATAATCAAACTCTTGAAAGGAATTTTTTGTTATATTGTCATGTCAGATGCATAATAGCATCAGCCATAGTTGTTCCATGGATGCTGTTAGCTAATGAATTAGTTTTTGTTTTGTTTGGCGAGGCATATATTTTGGATAATTTTACAGTCTGCCTGCTTGGAATAGATTTATATATACACATTGTTTATACTTCC
>CANROV010000215.1 GCA_947632315.1 Candidatus Gastranaerophilales bacterium | reverse complement strand
AAGAACACTTGCTTTAACGGTTCACGGTGATTTGGATTTAACCGTTATTGATGAACTTCCGAAAGGAAGAAAACCGATAAAAACGGCTTTAATTCAAAATTCTAAAAGAAATCAGGCATATAATCTTATAAGGCAGGAAGTAGAAAAAGGACATCAGGCTTATATTGTATTTCCGTTAATAGATGAATCGGAGACACTGTCAGCCAAAGCTGCAACACAAGAAGCAGAAAAATTACAAAATACTGTGTTCTCGGATTTAAAAATCGGATTACTTCACGGAAAAATGAAAAATGATGAAAAAGATAAAGTAATGTCAGCTTTTAAAAATAAACAGTATGATATTCTTGTATCTACAACGGTAGTTGAAGTCGGAGTTGATGTTCCTAATGCTACAGTAATGGTTATTGAAAACGCCGAAAGATTCGGATTATCCCAGCTTCATCAGCTCAGAGGCAGAGTCGGGAGAAATTCACTGCAATCATACTGCGTTTTGGTATCATCCTCAAGTAATGAAGATACAATTAACCGTTTGAATGTTTTGGTTCAAACTAATGACGGCTTTATAATTGCAGAAAAGGATTTGGAAATAAGAGGCCCGGGTGAATTTTTAGGCTTCAGACAATCAGGTATCGCCGAACTTCATCTTGCTGATTTGACTAAGGATTTATATATACTTGAAATGGCGAGAGAAGATACTAAAAACTATCTTGAAACACATTCTTTTGAAGATTTTGACAAGCCCTTAAAAGACTATGTTCAATTTAATATAAACGCTTTAGCGGATTTTAATTCGGGCTGATTATTTTGTTTTTTCATAAACAAATAAAGTCCAATCTCCCGATTGAGTAATGCTATCTATTTTGTATCCGTCTTTAAATGAAAACATCAGGTTATTTTTAAGCAGTGAAAATGTTAAAAATATGAATGGCGTTTTTTCATACTTTTTTTCATTATTTACTATTTCTTGTATCTCATTATTATTCAAAAAAGAAACACTGTCTAAAAACAAAATTCCAATTCTGTCTCCTTTTTGCATATTGTTTTGAAATGTATATTTTGAATAATCAAGAATATTTTTATTTGGATATTCTTTTAATGTGTTTTTATATATTTTTTTACCGTTTTTTATAACATTTTTATAACTATTGTCTTTGTATATGTAATAGTTAAAATCAAATTTGTTGATTGAGTAGAATTTATATCTTTTTGTATTTACTAAATATTTATCAAATTTGCTTTTATCATAATAAGTTAATAAAACAAAATCATTATCTTTCAGACGTGAATTTTTAATTAACTCAACAGCAGCTCTGTTTCCTTCGGTACGTACTTTTTTTAATACGCTCTCATTTGAATATCCCGTATATAGTATATTTATACCCAGATAAATTATAAACAAAATATATGCAATTGATTTTTTTTGTATTTTAAATAAACCGTATCCAAACAATAATATAAGTACCGGATACATTTCGGAAGAATATTTGGTTATTAATACCATTTTACCTATGTAAGCAAGAATTGTCAGAGAAATAAAAAATGTAAAAGCCGTTAAAAAAAGATATTTAATTATTTTATCTTTTGAAAAAAGTGCTGATAATATTACGATGAGTGCTATGATTGAAGGAAAAACAGCAAAGAATAAGAAACTTATGTTAATTTTATTTTGATTTATCAATAATGCTGATAATTTCGGAGTATTAATTATATTAATCTGCATTGGTGAAAAATAATCAGTGAATGTTAAAATGATTTTGGAAATTGAAAAATTTGACCAAAATTGTGATAAATTATCCGAAAATGCTATATTATAAAGCAGAGGAAATGAAATAAAAACCATTAATGCCGAAATTATTGTAATTGGATTTCTTATTATATTTTTTAGCAAATTAACGGTTTTATTATTCAGATTAATTTCATTTATTAAGAAAATTGTGTTAAATAATACGAATATTATTCCCAGTGTGTGTAAAAAAATTAATATTATGCTTAATACTATAAATGCTAATAAATTTTTTTTATTGATATTTTTGATTAATTTAATTGAATATAAAATTAACAGAGATGAAATAAGAAAAACAAGGCTGTATAGTCTAACCTCCTGAGCGAAATAGATACAAAAAGAACTAACGGAAGTAACAACAGCACAAAAAAATCCTAATTTTTTATCTTTAAGTTCTTTACCGCAAAGGTACATTGTTAAAATCGAACAAACAGAAGGCAAAACAGATGAGTATCTTAATATAATATCAGAATCACCAAATAAAAACATCCAAATTTTTAAATAGAAATAGTACAACGGCATATGACAATTAGTAAATATATTTTTAAAAAGTTCACTAAATGCACTGATATGCGCAATATACCACGAGACATACTCATCATTCCATAAACCCTCAGGTTTATCCAAATATGAAATTCTGAGTAATAATCCCAATGAAATTATAATAAATAGTATAAAAGGCGTATTCTTTTTCATGCTGATTGTTTAATATTTATTAGTATTATATAATTTATTTTAGCATATACAGGAATGGCAGTATGAAATTAATAATTCAAATACCTTGCTATAATGAAGAAGTGGCACTGCCGGTAACATTATCACAGCTGCCAAAAGAAATAGATGGTATTGATGAAATAGAAGTATTAATATCTGATGACGGAAGTACAGATCGTACAATAGAAATAGCACAAGATTACGGTGTAAATCATATTGTTACGACTACACATCACAGAGGACTGGCAAGAACATTTACTGCTGCACTTCAGCGTTCACTTGCAGAAGGGGCTGATATTATTGTTAATACAGACGCCGATAATCAATATTGTGCGGATGATATTGAAAAATTAGTACGTCCTATACTGGAG
>CANROV010000214.1 GCA_947632315.1 Candidatus Gastranaerophilales bacterium | reverse complement strand
GCTTCAGCCGTAGAAGTGACAGCCCCGAAAGACAGCAAATTTCAAGACAGTTGACGGCAAAATAAGACACCGTATTAGATATAATAATAAGAAAAAAGCCTGAAATAGGCTTTTCCCTTATTATTAATTTTACTTAACTAAATTAGTATTTAATTAGTATTTTACCAAATATGAATCGAGTTCAAATTGAGTAACTGCCGTTCTGTATTTCTCCCATTCTTGCTGTTTAGTCTGCATAAATTCTTTAAATATATGCTCACCTAATGCAGATTTAACAATAGCACTTTTTTTCATTAACAATAGTGCATCATGCAAACTTCCGGGCAGAGTTTCAATTTTAGCACGTTTACGTTCTCTGTCATCCATTTTGAATATATTTTTATCAATATCCAACGGCGGTTTTGTTTTCTTTTGTACGCCGTCTAAAATTGCTTCCAGTATTACCGCTAATGCTAAATAAGGGTTGCAGGATGGGTCAGGCGAGCGGAGTTCAACTCTTGTAGCATTTCCTCGTTTTGCCGGTACTCTGATTAATGCAGAGCGGTTAGCCAGTGACCACGCCAGATATACAGGTGCTTCATATCCCGGTACTATTCTTTTATAGCTGTTAACTATCGGGTTTGTAACTGCGGTAAAGCTTTTTACGTGGTCAAGTAATCCGCCTATTGCATATAATGCGGTTTCTGATAATTGATGCGCTCTTTTAGGGTCAAAGAACGTATTTTTACCGTTTTTAAACAAAGACAAATTACAGTGCATACCTGAACCGTTTATTCCGAAGATAGGTTTTGGCATAAATGTAGCGTGTACACCGAATTTATTTGCTACTGCTTTAACTGCATATCTAAATGTTACGATATTATCTGCACTTGTAAGCGCATTTTCATATTTAAAGTCTATTTCATGCTGACCGTCAGCTACTTCGTGGTGGCTTGCTTCAACTTCAAAGCCCATGGCTGTGATTGTTCTTACGATTTCTTTTCTTATATTTTCACCCATATCTTCAGGTGCAGCGTCATAATAACCTGCCCTGTCATGAGTTTCCATTATCGGGTGGCCGTTTTCATCTTTTTTGAAAATAAAAAATTCTGCTTCCGGCCCGACATTCATTTCATAGCCTAGGTCTTTTGCTTTTTTTATTACACGTTTTAGGTTTGCTCTCGGACAGCCTTCAAACGGGGTTCCGTCCGGATTATGTATATCACAGATAATTCTTGCTACATTTGTTCCTGCTGTTTTATCTTCCCTGAAAGGAAGCAGAGTAAATGTTGATAAATCAGGATAAAAATACATATCCGATGTTTCAATATTTCTGAAACCTTTTATTGAAGAACCGTCTAACATCATTTCGTTATTTAATATTTTGTCAATTTGTCCTGCGGGTACAGACATATTTTTTACGGTTCCGTGAATATCGCAGAATTGAAGTTTAATAAATTCTACATTCTTTTCTTTGATAATTTTTTTGATTTCATCTTTTTCGTAGATTTTTTTTTCGGCCATAAATTTACCTTTCATTTTTGTAATCTTGTTTGAAATTTATTATAAATTTTTATTGAATTTTTTGCAAGTCAATTTTTTGTTTTTACAAAAAATGCATTAAAAAATTTACAAAATTGTCATTTTTTTAGTGCAATTGTTCTTAAAAATGATGTTATTTTTATAAAATTAAATACTTTAACGGAAATTGCATATTTTTTATTTTTTTTAAACTTTGACTATTTTTTTTCATATCGGATAATTAAAATATGAATAAAATCGTTTTGGCACAAATAAATACAATAGCAGGAAATATTGATTTTAATGCTTCTAAAATTATTGAAAATATAAATAAAGCAAAATCTGATAATGCAAATTTGATTATTTTCCCCGAACTCGCCTTGATGGGCTACCCCTTCGGCGATATTTTCGTAAGACATAAATCAATTATAAAAAGACAACTTATCGCTTTAAATAAAATTGCCGAAAATACACAAAATATAACCGCACTTATTGGTTTTGTTCAGCCGACCGAAAATGCAGATAAAAAACCTTTTTATAATGCCGTTGCCGTGGTTCAAAACGGTAAAATAACAGATATTATCAAGAAAAAACTTCTTCCTAATTATTCTGAATTTAACGACTACAGGTATTTTGAACCGTCTGATGAAAAAACAAAAATTCTTGATATAAACGGCGAAAAATACGGCATTCTTATTTGTGAAGACAGCTTTAACGACAAATCTTTCTTCAAAGATAAATGTATTTACAATATAGACCCGGTTAAAGAATTAATGGAGCAAAAACCTGATACCCTCATTAACTGCTCCTGCTCGCCCTCAAGGTGCGGTAAAGAGTATATTAAAAATTCTCTTTTCTCTTCAATAGCAAAAAAATACAGCGTTAATTATATCTATGTTAATCAGGCAGGCTATGCCGATAATCTCAGTTTTGACGGCACTTCAAGAATTTATGATAAAAACGGTAATTTAACACTTAGAGCCAAATCTTTTGATGAAGATTTTGTTTTAACCTCTGATTTATCAGGGGAAATAAAACCTATACCTAACGGCATGGATAAAGAAATTAAAACAGATGATTTTAAATTAGATTATCAAAATGACCTTGAAAGAACTTATAAAAGTATTACTTTCGCTATAAAGGAATATTTTAATAAAAACGGATTTAAAAAGGCGGTTTTAGGTTTATCGGGCGGATTGGATTCTTCTATATGTGCTGTTTTATTGGCTGACGCCTTAGGCAAAGAAAATGTATGGGGAATATCCATGCCAAGCCGAATTACCTCAAACGAAAGTAAAAACGACGCTAAAATTCTTGCCGAAAATTTGGGTATTCATTTCTTAGAAATTCCTTTGCATGATGCTATTGACCCTTTAAAATCCATGCTTAATAAT
>CANROV010000213.1 GCA_947632315.1 Candidatus Gastranaerophilales bacterium | reverse complement strand
GTGAGTATGCTCTTGTGTTTTATTCTCTTCCATTTTAATTACTTACTTTCCGCTAATTTCTTAAATTCATTTAAATCTTCTATAGTGTCAATTCCTATAGAATTATATTCAACAATTGAAGTTTTTATTTTCATACCGTTATATAAAGCTCTTAACTGCTCTAAACTTTCAGCTTTCTCTATTTCAGGCTGTTCAAGCTTTGTCATTTTGAATAACGATTCTCTTTTATACGCATAAATCCCTATATGTTTATAAAATTTAGCTATATCAAAGTTTCTTTCGTAGGGTATTTTTGAACGTGAAAAGTACATAGCATATCCGTTAATATCAGTAACACATTTAACCATATTAGGGTCTTCTAAATCTTCACCTTTTTTAATAGGAGAAATTAATGTTGCAATATCCGCATATTCGTCATTCTTTATTGCCTGAATAACTTCTTCTACACATTCAACACTTATCATTGGTTCATCACCTTGAAGATTAATGATATATGAAAATTCGGGAAATTTTTCAGCGACTTCGACAATCCTTTCACTTCCGCATTTATGCTCTGTTGATGTCATTTCAACTTCTGCACCGAACGATTTTGCACAATCATATATATCTTGGTTGTCTGTTGCTATAATAACGCGGTCTGCCGATTTTACCTGAATGGCTCTTTCCCATACCCATTGAATTATAGGTTTACCACATACCTTTATAAGGGGTTTGCCTTGTAATCTTTTTGAATTGTATCTTGCAGGTATTATAATTGCGGTTTGTGACATTTAATCCTCCTTTTGAACAACAAAAGCAATCCACTCTTTATCTTTCATTTGTTCTAATATTTTTAATTTATTTTCTTCGATTGCTTTTAAAACAACATCTTCTTTTCCTTCAAGTATACCGCTTAAAACAATTTTTGCACCTTTCTTCATTATTCGTTTTAAATCAGGCATGATTTGAGCTAAAACATTATGAAGTATATTAGTGAATACAAAATCATAGGTATTGTTTTTTAAAATTTCCGATGAAGCTGTATTAAAAGTAATTGCGGTTTCATTGTTAATTTTTGCATTATTTGAAGCAGTTTCGATAACTGTTTCATCTGTATCAACAGCATTAACTTCTTTTGCTCCGAGTTTTCTAGCGCATATTGCAAGTATCCCTGAGCCTGTTCCTATATCAGCAGTGATGGAATTTTTATCCATATACTTTTCGCAAGCTCTAACGCATAATTGGGTTGTAGAATGAGTACCTGTTCCAAACGCATTTCCGGGGTCAATATTTACTATAATTTCATCATCATTTTTATTATAGGTTTCCCACGTAGGACATATAACTATTTTGTTTGAAATTTTTGTCGGTTTCCAGTGTTCTTTCCATTTCTTTGACCAATCTTCAATCTCTTGTTTTTTTATTGTAATGTCCCAGCTCCCTAAATCGAAATCATATATTTTATTGTCTGTAAGATATTGTTTTTTTGACTTAAACAAACTTTGAATTTCATCAAAATTCACATTGTCTGCAACAATGTAAGCTTTAAGTGTGTTTTCCGTACTTTTGACCAATTCAAGATTTTTATAAGTTTCTTCTGCTGTAACTATACCTTCACATTCAAATTCGGTTTGAAAAATATCACAAACTATATCAGCGCATAAAGGATTAATTTCAATACATACTTCCCAATAAGTTTTATTCTTTACTGACAAAATACTCCCATTCTCCTGAATTTATTGTATCTGTTTTCTCTAAGCGTTTCCGGCTTTTCGTCTTTTAAATCGTTTATTGCATTAACAATAGTTTTTTTAAGGTCATTTCCTATGGCTTCATAATCGCAGTGAGCTCCGCCTAAGGGTTCTTTTACAATTCCGTCGATAATATCCAGCTTTAATAAATCTTCACTGGTGATTTTTAAAGCTTGAGCAGCTACATCTGCTTTTGAGGCATCTCTCCAAAGAATAGAAGCACAGCCTTCAGGTGATATTACAGTATAATAAGAATGTTCAAGCATGTAAACTCTGTCTGCAACCGCTAAACCGAGTGCTCCGCCCGAACAGCCTTCACCCGTAATTACCGCAATTATCGGTACATTTAATTTTGCCATTTCTCTTAAATTTACTGCTATAGCTGTACCTTGAGCTGTTTCTTCCGCTTTTATCCCCGGATATGCCCCCGGAGTATCTATTAATGTAACAATAGGCATATTAAATTTATTTGCGTGATAAAAGAGTCTTAAAGCTTTTCTGTAACCTTGAGGCTGAGGCATTCCAAAGTTATATATAAGATTTTCTTTTGTGGTTTTGCCTTTTTGTGTTCCTATAATAACAACGCTTTGCCCGTCTATTTTTGCGATACCGCCTATTATAGCTCTGTCATCGGTGCCTTCACGGTCGCCGTGAAGTTCAATAAAATCAGTTGTCATTAATTTTATATAATCCAAGAATGTCGGCCTATCCGCATGCCTGGATATTTGAAGCCTTTGTGCGGGGGTTAAATTGGCATATAATTCTTTTTTATATTCTAATGCCTGTTTTTCAAATGTTTCTATTTGATTTGATACATCCATGCCTGATGACTCACTTATTTCTTTAAGTTCTTTAATTTTTTCTTCAATTTCATATAAAGGTTTTTCAAATTCTAAAATAGCCATATCTTCTCCTACTTTTTATGAAGATTAATAAGTTTTGCAATAGTTGATTTCAAATCAGCCCTTGAAGAAATCATATCTATTTGACCGAATTTCATCAAGTAATCAGCTGTTTGGAAGTCTGCAGGCAGGCTTTGTCTGATAGTTTGTTCAATAACACGTCTTCCTGCGAAACCGATTCTTGCATCTTGTTCAGCAATAATAATATCGCCAAGAGTTGCAAAGCTTGCGGTAACTCCGCCAAAAGTAGGTTCTGTTAAAACTGTAATATATAATAAACCTGCTTCATTTAATTTTGCAACTGCACAACCGGTCTTAGCCATTTGCAT
>CANROV010000212.1 GCA_947632315.1 Candidatus Gastranaerophilales bacterium | reverse complement strand
AGTATCAGGTATAGAAAAAGTATCATAAAAAATACTTCCCATTTAGGGAAGTATTTTTTTTATATTTTATTTATTGAACATTAAGCGGCTTTTTTCTCGAGAGAATTAAGAGCATTTTGTGCAGCTTCTTGAACTCTTGCATCTTCATCCGATTTAGCAATATCAAATATTGTTTTTAAGTCATCCTTGTATTCAGGTCTTGCAATATAAGATAAAGAAGCTATTGCCCCGACTCTGATACTTGGGTTTGGATTATTTTTTGCCGCTTCAATAACTGTATCGATACAAGGTAAATCTTTAAGTTCTAAAGCTTGACCGTTTCTTTTTTGGATTTCTGAGTTTAATAATTCCTGCATAAATGAAATTGTATATAAAGCGTGTTGTTTGTTTCTTTCGGCTTGTTCTAACGGAGTAGGGGTAGAAGCTTTAACTTTTTCATCTTCTTTTAAAGTAGAAGGATCTTTTTGTCTTAATTCAATTATTTCAGGAGTAGGGCCTTGAAGTTTAGAAGTATCTTTATTAATGATATTAACAAGTTCATCAAACACAACGGTATCAAGAAGAACAGGGCCTAAATCGGGATTTTCTTTAACAGCTGTAGCAATTTCTTCAATAGTACCATTTTGTGCTTCTAAATCATCTGTTTTTAATCTGCCTGCGAAAGTTTCAGGAGATTTTGAAGGATCGGGTGCCTGTGGAGCTTCAACTACAGGAGCCTCAGGGGTTTGTTGCGGTTGTTGAATTTGCGGAGCGGGAACTTGAACATTGTTAGGACTTACAGCTTGAGCAGGAATTTGAACCGGCTGTTGAGGCATTACCTGTCCTGGAACCGCTTGTTGTGAAGGGTTATATACAACCGGATTTTGATTTATTACCGGATATTGAGGAATTACTACAGGATTTTGAACCGGAACAAATTGTGCAGGCATTGTTACTTGTTCTGTATTTTGGTTTGGCATGCCTGAAGCTTGACCCTGCGGATTAAATATTTCAATATTAACGCCATTGAATTGAGATTTAGCACCATTATAAGGAGTTTGAGGATTGTAACAGCTATATGCCGGATAATTATAAAATACACCTTGATTATTAGGCATATTCGGATTTTGTGTATAATTATTTGCACCCGGAACAGTATTATTTGACGGCATTACTGTTTGTGCCGGTATATATTGCATATTTGGTGCTTGTATCATTTTTTACTCCTTATTAATTACTATCTGTTACTAACATTTGCTAATGTACACAAACATAAATGTCTATGAATTTAAAAAATTGCTATTGACTATTTATACTTCTGTATTAATTTAGTGTATCAAAAACAAAAAAGCTTGCTTTTAAAGTGTTTCAAGTACAAAATACAAATTTACAAAAGTTAATATTGTGAATATTTTGCTCTTAAAATTACAAATTTATAAGCAGTTTTGTACAAATTTTTATATTTAGGTTAAAATAGAGCATGTAGATGTTTTAATTTTGTGGATATGACAGCAGATAATAAGACAGTAAAAAAATTCAATATAAAAGATTATCAGGAATTAATAGATACTCTTGCAAAAGTAGAGTATAAAAAGTTATCGGCAAAACATTTAATAGATTATTCCGAGCTGGTAAATATAGGTACTCAGGTTATACATAAAATATGTTCAAATGCACAGCCGGATGCATATAATAAATCATATCTTTCTACTGCAATAAAATGGGCAATAAGAAATGAAATAAGAAGAAGATATAAATGGTATATTTTAAAAAATCAGCAGGAAAGTGTTTTGGATGAAGAAAATCAATCCAATATAAGAGAAGCGGTATATAAAACAATACTCTCTGTTGATGAGATGGCCGAAGGTGATAATCCTACTCAAATAAGAGATTTTAAGAAAAATCCCGAAGAAAAAATTCTCTTCTTTGAATTGAGTGAAAGTATAAAGGCTGCAATAAAAAATTTACCGCCCAGAGAACGGGAACTTATTGAGTGTAAGTTCTTTAACGATAAAAAGTTAAGAGAAATTTCCGAGGAGTTTAATTTATCTCCGTCCAGAATATCAAGGATAATTCAATCGGGATTAAATAAAATCAGAAAAGAGCTTGTAAAACAAAATTTGGTTTAGAGCAATGCATAAGCATTGTTCTATTTTTTATAAAAAGGAGAAAGAGTGATGTCAAAATTAATAAGCGGAATAATGTCATATATACTGCCGCCTTCTAATGATTTATTTTATTCTTTATTCGAGGAAGGTACTCAATATTGCAGACAAGCTGCAGAATTGTTTAATGAGATTTTAACTGACGGAATTACGGAAGATAGAGTAGCAAGAGCAAAACAATATAAACATGCCAGCAGTAAAAATATTAAAAAAACACTTGAAGTATTAGATACTTCTTTTGTCACTCCTATTGACAGAGAAGATATTCAAAATATAGCAACTCTGTTGAATAAAATTACAAAGAAAATAACAAAATCATGTTTAAATATAAAAATATACAGATTGGAAGAAGTGACGGAAAATTTAAAGAATCAGGCTCAAACATTAATAGCTGCTACAAATGAGCTTGGTCAAATATTTGCAAATTTTAAAAAACCTACAATTTCTGATATGACTCAAAAAAATCTAAAAATGAAAGAAATTGAAACAAGGGGTGATGAAATACTTATATCAGCAACAGAGGCATTATTCTCAGGCAAGTATGACGCATTAAATGTTATTAAATTAAGAGATATCCATAAAGACTTGGAAAATGCACTTGATAGTTGTTATAGTGTTTCAGATGCAGTAGTAAGTGTCGTATTGAAGTTAAGTTAAGAGGAAAGAATATGTCGCTTACAATAATATTATTAATAGCGGTAATTGTGTGTGCATTGGCTTTTGATTATATAAACGGATTTCATGACTGTGCAAACTCAATAGCGTCGGTTGTATCAACAAAAGTATTATCCCCCAGACAAGCAGTTTTATTTGGTGCTACTTTAGAAGGCACGGGTG
>CANROV010000211.1 GCA_947632315.1 Candidatus Gastranaerophilales bacterium | reverse complement strand
CCCCGTCTGTCTGAGTGAAGCGAGTTACGGGGCTTCATCTGAGCTTAGAAGTTTTCTATACACAACATGAGGACGTAATTTTTATATTATTTGTTTATTAAAATTAAAATAAGTATTCAAACTCAAGGTGGCCGATTTTAACGCTGTCGCCTTCCTGTATACCCGCTTCTTTTAATGCGTCAAATACTCCCATTGACTTTAATATATTTTGAAATCTGTATAACTGTTCGGTATTCCTTCCGTCTGTTACGTTTGCAAGCCTGAAAATTTTTCCGCCTTCCACTACATATAAATGTTTGTCAACTTTATAAACACTGTATGAACTGTCATCATTATCACATGCACCGTCATCTTCTTCAACTTCAATTTCCATAATCGGTTTTGGTATTTCATCTACTTTTTGAGATATAAAATGCATAAATTCACTAAGATTTTCTTGTGTCGCTGCAGAAATTAAAAATACATCATTAGACATTTTTTTAAATTCATTAAAGTATTTTTTTTGTAATTCTTCGTCTATCGCATCTATTTTATTTAAAGCTATGACTTGATAAGTTGAACTTAAGCGTTCTGAATGCTTCTTTAATTCTTCATTTATTATTTTGTAATTTTTTATTGGGTCATTTTGAGTTAAATCAACAATATGTATTAAAAACCTGCAACGTTCCACGTGGCGTAAAAACTCATGCCCAAGCCCAATCCCTTCTGACGCTCCTTCTATCAGCCCCGGAATATCGGCTATAACATAACCATCACCTGAGTCTTTTTTTACAACTCCTAAATGAGGAACTAATGTAGTAAACGGATAATCTGCAATTTTTGGTTTTGCACTGCTTATAACACTTATAAGTGTTGATTTTCCTGCATTTGGCATGCCAAGTAGCCCTACATCAGCAATAAGCTTTAATTCAAGTTCAAGTGTACGTTCAATACCTGATTCACCAGGCTCGCAAAATTGAGGCGCCCTTTTTTGCGCAGTCGCAAAACAAGCATTACCTCTTCCGCCTCTTCCGCCTTTTGCTGCCAAAAATGTCTTTCCGTCCTCATCTAAATCAGCAATAATTTTATCGGTTGCGCTATCTTTTATGATTGTTCCTACGGGTACTTTTATAATTAAATCTTTTCCGCATTTCCCGTGCTGTGTCTTAATATATCCGTTTTCACCGTTTTCAGCTTTAAACACGGATTGAAAACGAAAGTCCATAAGCGTAGTTAAGTCCTCTGTCGCTGTGATATAAATATCACCGCCTTTACCTCCGTTTCCGCCTGCGGGGCCGCCTTTATCAACATACTTTTCCCGTCTCCAGGCAACAATGCCATTCCCGCCTTTTCCTGACAGAATTTTGATTTTCGCTTTGTCTAAGAACATTCATTCCCTCCAAGCTTATTATAATCGAAACATGATTTTTTATACATGTTCTGCTTTTCGGTCTGATTTTATTATATGAATATTCCTTGTTTCAGACATCATTTGTCTTGCATTTGCAAGTTTTTCTTTATTCTCTTTACTTACATTTCCTGATGAGATTAATCTATCTATAAAATTATTGTTTAATTTGACAGCTTTAGGAAGTGCGCCTATTTCATCCAATACATCTTTTATTTCAACAAAATCGTAAGCATAACTTTGTTTTGATTGATATATAAGTGTTTCGCCGTTAGGAGAATGAATATCTTCTCCGCCTTTCTCAAAATATAATCTAAATATTGATTTTAAATCCTGCATTTCTGATTGCATAATTTGAACAGCCTGCTGAATTCTTAAATAACGCTCAAAAAGATAATCAACATTATCAAGCTGCTGGATTTGCCAGGCATACTTTTTTTCATAAAGCTTCTTTAATTCAGGGTATGCTTTTGCTAAACCTTCCGTATCAGCCATAGCTCTATGACGTGTTGAAAATTCAACATTAAATTTGTTCATTAAACTTTCCAGTCCGCATGATTCTAAGTCAGGATATACTTCTTTAAACATCATCTGTGAATCAATTCTGGTATTAGTTATTGGCTTGCCCGTCTGCCTGATACTGGCTTCATTGATAAATGAATAATCAAAAATGGCGTTATGAGCAACAATCGGATAATCACCGATGAAATCCAGAATTAAAGGCATAACCTCAGATTCAGTCGGGGCATCTTTTACATCTTCTTCCGTGATACCGTGTATAGCTATACTCGATTTCCTTATATGCTGTTCGGGATTAATTAATGTTTCAAATCTGTCTTTCATTTTTCCGTTCTCAAGACGGATAGCAGCAAATTCAACCATTCTTTCTTTTGTATAATCAAGCCCCGTTGTCTCAACATCTAAAACAATTTCTATACATTTTTTCTTTGGCACGGCCTCAAATCTCCCTATATTCTTTATTTTATCATAAAGTTTTTTTACGGGCAAAAAATTAAAATCTGTCAATCTGACTTAATTCATATTATACTTGTTTTATTAATGTGTCGGTAGTAACATATAAAAAGATACAAAAACAGGTTTATTCTATGGGAAGAATAGTTTTAAACAGAGATAGATGTAAGGCATGTTACTTATGCATGGAGGCTTGTCCTCAAAAAGTTTTGGCGGAGGATGATAAAGTAAATGTTTTGGGGTACTATCCTGTTAAAGTGGAAAATGGGGAAAAATGTATAGGCTGCGCAATCTGCGCAAGAGTTTGCCCTGATATTGCAATTGAAAAGGTATACAAATGAAAAAAGAAAAAGAACTTCTTAAGGGTAATTTTGCTATAGCACAGGCCGCAGTTCAAGCAGGCTGTCAAAGTTATTTCGGTTATCCTATTACACCGCAGAGTGAAATAGGTGAGTATTTAAGTTCTAAAATGCCGGAGCTTGGAAGAGCTTTTGTTGCTGCTGAAAGTGAAGTCGCTGCTATAAACATGTTATTGGGTGCAGGCTCAACAGGGGTTAAAGCGATGACAAGTTCTTCATCTTGCGCTGTTGCCCTTATGCAGGAAGGACTTTCATTTATAGCAGGCGACGAAATTCCTTGCGTGCTTGTAAGCGTTATGAGAGCCGGCCCGGGACTCGGCTATATTTATG
>CANROV010000210.1 GCA_947632315.1 Candidatus Gastranaerophilales bacterium | reverse complement strand
CTTTAACCATAACATTCATCTTGGTTTCACAAAAAGTTATTACATCGGTAATTCATATCATCGCTTAGTAATCGGAGCAGATTTAAAACTCTCTAAAAATGATTATAAAACACTAATTGACAATGAATTTTCTGATATCGGTATCACAATGTGGAATCCAGAAATTAATATTGGATTTTTACCAAGAAATAGTTTTATAAAAGAATTGAAAAATACAAGCATATGGAACCAACAAATATTTCGAGTTAATTCTACACAAGTTACCGAACAAAAAATATTTATGCTGACTGATTATAATTCAACTCAAATCAGCTATAAATACGCTTCTAAAGCTTCATATAAAGCTTTTACAGTTAAACGTGCAAAATGGGACAGATGGTGCGTTGAACAAGCTAAAAAAGAAGGTGCTTACTTCGCGCCTAAAACTTTGGTACAAGAAATTTTGATTGAAAACGGCGAAGTAAAGGGTATTAAAACAGAAAATGAAAATTATTACGCCGATATTATTATAATCGCTGATGGTGTTAACTCTCTGTTAGCTAAACAATTAGGTCTTAGAAACGAAATTAAAGATAAAGATGTTTCTCTTAGTGTTAAAGAAGTTATTAAAATTCCAAAAGAAAAACTGCAAGACAGATTTAATCTGGATGATGAAGAAGGATGTGCTTGCAAAATTATAGGCGGGCCAATGAAAAACATGACTGCTTTAGGCTTTATGTACACTAATTCAGATACAGTTTCAATCGGTTTTTCAATAAGCCTTGATGACTTAAAAAAAAGTAAATTAACGCCATTTGAAATATTGGATGACCTAAAATCACATCCTACAATTTCAGCATACTTAAAAGACGGAGAAATTATTGAATATGACGCTCATTTAATACCTGAAGGCGGGTTTAATTCTTTACCTAAAGTCTATGATAACAGAATTTTAATTGCGGGTGACGCTGCCATGCTTGTAAATAACATCCACTTTGAAGGTACAAATCTTGCTATGTTAAGCGGTAAACTTGCCGCAGAAACAGCTATTGAAGCGCTTAATATCGGAGATTTTTCCGTTTCCGCCTTATCTAAATATTATGATAAGCTAAAAGACTCTATTATTATTAAAGATTTATTAACTCATAAAAATACAATGAACTTCATAAAAAAGAATATCTCAGCAATTACAAATTTGTATCCCGACCTTGCTTGCGAATTTCTCGATATTATGACCTCGGCCGATGATATACCTAAAAAAATTAAATATCACAATTTTCTTAAAAAAATTATTGAATCAAAAGTAATATCAGCTTCAATACCATTTTTAACATTTGTAATGGGGAAATGTATCAAAAAATGAATATTAATGAAAAATTAGCAACTTTAAAATATAATAAAAATAATGAAAGTCATTTAACAATCGATAATGACATATGTATGCACTGCAGTGAAAAATATTGCACTTATATATGCCCTGCAAATGTCTACGAGTGGAATGATGATAAAAAAATAATGACATTAAGATATGAAAACTGCCTTGAGTGCGGAGCTTGTAAAATAGCTTGCGATAAAAAAAATATTATCTGGAAATATCCTAATGCAGAATATGGAGTTAAATTTAAAAACGGCTAGTAAGGAGATGTGTCTATGAGTGAAGAATATAATAATCAACAAAGAAGATGGTATGATAAAGACCCTATTTTGTCACGTTCTATGAAAACACTTGAAGCGTCTGATGATGAAACTCAAATTAAAGTTGCACTTAATCTTATAAAAATTATTGTGGAACATAACCTTGCTTTCAGTGAATACACTGATGTTAACGAAATAATTGAAGCTGTTGAAGAAGGTATGGATGAAAGAGCTAATTCCAGATGGTATGATATTGACAGAACTGTTAGAGCTGCCATTAACATGCTTCAAAATTCTCCGGCTGAAACTCAAAAAATTATTGCTAAAGAAATGGCAAAAATTGTTATCGATAAAATTAAAGAAGATAAAGATATTGAAGAACTAAAAAAAGAACTCGAACAGGAAGAATTAAGAAATAATTCAAATAAGAAAGATTAACCTTTAAATGCACTTGCGCAAACTTTGGAAATATAAAGAAAACAATACGGATGATAATTTCTTAAAACTTTGCGAAAATAACAAAGTCCTTGCTGTTCTGCTTAAAAACAGAAATATTGATACTGAAAAAAAAATAATCGATTTCCTAAATCCGATGAAAGCCAAACTCTCATCACCCGACGTTTTTCAGGATATGGGAAAAGTTATTGACAGAATTAATTCCGCAGTTAAAAATAACGAACCGATTACAGTTTATGGAGATTTCGATGCTGACGGTATTACCGCCGCTTCTTTATTATACCTCACTTTAAAAGAAATAGGCGCTAATGTAGGATACTACATCCCAGATAGAGATACCGAAAGCCATGGACTTAACACTAAAGCTTTGGTTCAAATTATTTCAAAAAGAAAATCAAAACTTATTATTACCGTTGATTGCGGTATTTCTAATATTCAAGAAGTTAATTTTGCAAAAGGTTTTAAAACAGATATTATTATTACAGATCACCACGAAGCACCCGAAATACTTCCTGAAGCTTTCGCAATATTAAATCCAAAGGCTTTAAATTCTCTTATGCCCGATATCCCCTTAGATGAACTTGAAAGTCTTAACTGCTTAGCCGGTGTCGGTGTCGCTTTCAAACTTGCTTGTAAAATCCTGGAAGAATATAATAAAAAAGATTTTGTAAATGAAATTCTCCCACTGACTGCTATCGGTACAATTGGCGATGTCGTTGAATTAATCGGAGAAAACAGAACTATAACTACTATGGGACTTGAACTCATTAAAGCCGGAAAACATAAGGGTATTCAAAAAATGATTGCTTCTATGGGGGTTAATGATGTTAGAAATATTGACTCTGAAACCGTTGCTTTCGGTATTGTACCCAGATTAAATGCTTCAGGAAGACTTGATTCTCCTTACACTGCATTGTCAGTCCTCGTTTCTAACGATGATGACGAAATTAACAAAGCAATTAATACTCTCAATGAGTTAAATCAACTTAGACAAAATCTTTGCGATGAAACTTTTCAACAGGCAAAAGAATTGTATGAAAAAGAAA
>CANROV010000209.1 GCA_947632315.1 Candidatus Gastranaerophilales bacterium | reverse complement strand
TAACTTTTTAAAACCCGCTTTAATAAAAGACCTTGTTAACAAAGTTAACGGTACCATTGTTGAATGCTGTACCGCTTATGAAGGGAAAAGAATGGATCCTAAAGAGCATTGGAAGGTTATGGAAGACCACGGTTTCAAAGCTATTGCACCATGCGATATTATGGATGAAACAAATGATATGCCTCTTAAAGTTAATGGCGGTTTTCATCTGAAAGAAAATTTTGTTGGAGAACACTTGAAAAATTATTCATCAATTCTTGTTTTATCACATTTTAAAGGTCATCTTATGGCAGGCTTTGGAGGTGCGCTTAAAAATATCAGTATAGGAATAGCTTCAACAGCTGGAAAAACCAATATACATACTGCCGCTGTTACTACGGAAGCCTCAAAATTATTTGATAATTTACCTAAACAAGATTATTTCTTAGAATCTATGGCTGACGCAAGCAAATCAGTTATTGAGTTTATGGGCAAAGAAAATATGATATATATTAACGTAGCAAACAGATTATCTGTTGATTGCGATTGTGATTCTCATCCTGCCGAACCGGAAATGAATGATATCGGAATTTTCGCTTCAACTGACCCGGTTGCGATTGATCAAGCTTGCTATGACGCAGTTATTAATTCACCTGATCCGGGTAAAAGCGCTTTGATTGAACGAATGAATTCAAGACACGGTATTCATACTGTTGAAGCAGCTTATGAACTGGGGCTTGGAAACAGAGAATACGACATAATTTCCATTGATTAATTTTTTGTCATCAAGTTAATAATTTGTAAAAAAATTGCTTTTTTAAGCAATTTTTTTATATTACTTGTGTTTATGCAAAAGTAAAATTAGTGAAGGTAAAAATGCAAGTAAGCAAAATCGAACAAAATAACGGAAGAATACTCTATTCAACTACGGCTTCAACAACTGCCTCGACCACTGCTTCAACAACAGCCTCAACAACCGCTTCAACGACGGCCTCAACGACAGCTTCAACAACGGCCTCGACTACAGCTTCAACAACGGCTTCTACAACAGCTTCAAATACTGCTTCTTCTCCTGCGTCAAAAATACCATCTAAAGTAATATTGGCTTATTTATTTCCGAACAGAATAAATAATCCCGTATTTTCTCAAAAGTCTCAAGTGTCAGAAGAGGAACGCCTAAGACTGTATAATAATATTATTGACTCATATAAGGATTGTATTAAAAATACAGGATTAAATAATGAATTACAACCTTCTCTTGAAATAATTTATCAAAACGAAATTTATACCTATAACCCTGACGGCACAACGGAAGTAAAACCGCTCGATAAAAATGAAAAAATTAATCCTCAGGATTTAGCATATTACAACTCTGAAAATCACGTTATAAGACTATTTGCTGATAATTCTCTAAACAGAGGTCAAAACGAAATTAAAGAAACACTTAGCCATGAACTTTACCACGCTAAAGAAGCTGTTTTAAGAAACAGCCTTCCCGAAGCTGACAAAAAAGAAATTGTAAAAGAAGTTTTAATTGATAATATTAAATCGGGAGAAAATATAAAAATAGTTAAAACGTACAACGGTAAAGACTATACGGTTATGACTTCTCCTGTTATGAGTAAAAAAATGGCTTTTCAATATGCCGATTTTGCTGAAAAACATCTTTTTAATGATGATAATACACAATTACAAAAACTAACAGAATACTATAATTTAAAGTATAATTCAAATGACAGCAAAAAGAATATGGCAAAAATAAAGCAATTGGAAAATGAGCTAAAACCTGTTCTTGATGATTTAGATACAATACTTCAAAATAATAAAGATTATAAACAGCAATCATATTCATTTTTCAAATTTGGTGCAAACAAAAAAGAACAAAGAAAAGAGCTATTGGAATATACTATTGCTGTTGCCAATCGTTATAATATATACTCGGAAAAAGATATTCACAAAGAAATACCAATAGTTACCAATTATAATAAAAAAGAAGTTAAAGATTCAATTTCATCTAACATTAATGCCGTTGACGGTAATGCTGCTTTATCAGAAGAAAGAAAACAGATTTCAGATAAAAATTTCTTACAAAAGTTATTTTCTTTTAGAAATCTCAATGATAATGATGAATTTTTGCAATATTACTACAGTGAGGAAGAATTATCCGCAAGAAAAACAGGCTATGCAAAAAAAATTGAAATTTTAGAAGAACAGAAGAAAAATGTATCTTTTCTTGAAAAATTTAAAATAAATAAACAAATAAAAAAGATTAAAAAAATAATAAAACTTGAGCAGTTAAGTTATGAAAATTACTGTGTTAAACAAAAATTAAGAAATAATCCTAATGATGTTTTACTTGCAGTAGTATGTGCAACAACAAATACAAGAGTAATCTTAAATGAACAGTTTGCCGGAAAACTGATTGCTAAAACAGTAAACGGAGAAAAACAGTCAACACTCTCAAATATCAAATGCGTTACAGATTTACCCAAATTAAATCGTCCGATAAAAGCATAATTCAATAATTAATAACCAAGAGTATCGTTAACCAAAATTACATTTCCTTTGCCTTCGTAGAGATTGGTAGCATCATTCAGTTTTGCCCAATTGGCTTGTAAATAACCAGGTTTGGGTTTGTTGTTTTCGTAAAAATCTAAATCTACGCCTTTCGGAAATAAAGTATAAGGAGAATCGACCAATTGATTCATTTCGATCAAAGGTGAGCGTAAATCCATCTGGATTTGAGCCGAATCTTTGTGTAAAATGTGTGCATGATAAATAACCTTGTCTGGAAAATCGATTTTGGCATCGGTATCCATTTCTTCTAAATTTCGGTCACATGCGGTAAATAAAAAAATAAAGCTAAATAGAAAACTAACTTTATTTATATTATATATTCTATTGTTTCTGTTCATGGATTAATCAATCACACGCTTTCTGAACCAAATGTCGTTAAAATCAAATCCAATACGAAATCCTAGATAATTTTCTTGAATTAAGTTGTAATCCGTAGATCCTCTTTGTCCGTACTCCAAGGCAATGTTCAACATCGAACCGTCATTTGTTTTACCAACAGGTAATCCAAATCCTAAGGTTGCACCATAACGATTGATCTGGTGATCATTTACATTATAAGGCC
>CANROV010000208.1 GCA_947632315.1 Candidatus Gastranaerophilales bacterium | reverse complement strand
AGAAGGCGCCCACCCTAATAGAGCAACAAAATTTAAAAGTGCTTCCGTTAAATATCCTTTTTCAACAAATTCTGAAACGGCAGTAGCTCCGTGGCGTTTAGAAAGTTTGCTTCTGTCGGGAGCAAGTATCATGCCTAAATGACCAAACCTTGGAACTTCTGCTCCTAATGCTTCGTATATTAATATTTGTTTAAATGTGTTTGATATATGGTCTTCGCCCCTTATAATATGGGATATTTTCATTAACATATCGTCTATTACTACGGCAAAATTATATGTAGGTGTTCCGTTTGATTTCATGATAACGAAATCACCAATTAAGCTTGTATCTTGATGTAAATCGCCTTTTACCAAATCTTCAAAATGTATTATAGGTGAATCATGAAACGCTTTTTGTGCTTTTTCTATTGAAAAACGAATTGCAGGTTTTCTGCCTTCAGCTCTTAATTTTGCTTTTTCTTCTTCCGTTAAATTTTCACATTTTTTAGAATAGACATAAGCTTTTTTATTTTTTGTAGCTTCTTCTTTTTCGGCTTCAAGTTCTTCTGGAGTACAGAAGCATTCATAAGCAAAGCCTTTATCAAGAAGCATTTGTGCATATTTAGGATAAATATCAAATCTTTCTGATTGAGTATAAGGTCCGTATTCACCGCCGACATCAGGACCTTCGTCCCAGTTCAAGCCTAAAGCTTTTAAACTGTCAAAAATATTATCAATATATGCTTGACTTGTTCTTTCCGCATCCGTATCTTCTATTCTTAATACATATTTACCGCCGTTCTTTTTGGCAAATAAATAATTAAATAATGCGGTTCTTGCTGTACCTATATGTAAATTTCCGCTTGGTGACGGTGCTATCCTAACCCTTATTTCTTCCATTTTTCTCTCCAAATTTTTCTATTTTGTATATTTATTTTATTACAAACATGAATATTTTTTTAAAGTTTTCTTAATATTTTTAAAAAATTATTGAACAGTAAATTAATGAGTGGTAAAATAAAATATGTATAAAGAGGAACTAATATGAGTTTTTTTGTAGCTGTTATATTTATTTGGCTGTTGTTATTTTTCTTGGATTATAGAACATTTAAAAATCAAATAAACGGAGCATTGAAAGATATCAGAGATGAACTGAAATATTACTCTGTAAAAGAGCAAAATTTTGGAGTGCCGGCTTTAAAAGATGAGCAATTGTATGATGGCGATAATTCAGAAGCAAAGTCCGCCGATAAATTAGATATAAGTAATAGCAGTGAGGATGTAAATGAAAATTCTCCCGATTCTGATATGGGGGAATTTGATGAATTTTCCGGTGACTCGGAATTTAGTTTCTCTGAAGTTAAATCTGATAACAATGAATACAATGAAGCCGATTCTCATGAAAATAATGTTGAAGAAATCGTGCAAAATGAAATACAATCTGATACTAAGAAAATATTTAATTTAGAAAAATTATTTTTAGGCAACTTATTTAATAAAATAGGAGCTTTGGCAATAATTGCTTCAATGTGTTATTTCTTAAGTTTGATTTATTTTCCGCCCTTAGTACAGGTATTAATTGCTTATATAGTTACCTGGGGATTGTTTGGGTTATCTATATATATGAAGAATAGAAATGAAAAATACAAGAACTATTCAGGCGTTATAATGGGTATTTCTCTTGCCGGAATGTTTATTGTTACTTATTATGGTTCTAATATTTCGGATGTTATTCCGGAATTCCTTGGAATGCTTATGGGAATTATTGTACTTATTTCGGCATATTACTCTGCCAGATTATTTGATTCTGCTGCTTTAATTGTTATTGGTTTACTTGGCGGTTATTTAACTCCGTTCTTGATTTCCGATTCCGTAGATATCAATTCTCAAGCTCTTTATTTTATTATAATGAACCTTGTTTCCGTAATTTATACTTATCAAAATCCTAAATACCGCAGTGTGAATAATTATAATCTTGCTGTTACTTTAGGTATTTTATTATTCTCGAATTTGGAAAATGAAGAGTTATTTTTGGTATATCCTTTACTATTATGGGGTATTTATTTCATAAGTGAATATATTTTCTCTTATAAAGATTCTAAATATTCCAATGTTTATTTATCGGTTATAAATTTCATTTCAATTTTTGCTTTATCAATTTCAAATGATATGATAAGAGATAATTTTAAGTTGACAGTATTTATATTTTTACCGTTAGCACTATTATATTTTATTGCTTCTAAGTTAATTGAAAATAAAAATAAAACACTCAAATTAATATTTGAAAATTTGGTTATTAGTTCAGTTTTGATACCGATATTATTTGCGTGTGAGGATTTATTAAGAATAATTGTATTGTTATCATCTGCATTAGTCATGATTATTATTAATAAACACAAAGATGAAACGCATTACGTTGTTTGGGTACATTTATATTTAGCATTTGCTTTAATTTATACATTATTTTATCCGGAAGAAGGAATAAGACTTGCTTTATCTACGACTGTTCCTTTGGCTTTAATTGTATTAAATAAATTTATTAATATGAAAAAGTATTCAAATATGGTTAGTGTTTATTGTATAGCTAATATCATTTTGATTGCTTTATCTTCTTACTTGTATGTTAAGTTATTAATGCCGATATCAATTGGTTTAACTTTGTTATGCATAAATAATATATTTAATCTTGACCGATTGAAGGATTATTTTAAAACTAATTATTCCGGGTTATACTCAATTGCTGCATTGGCAATAATATCATATACTCCTGAAAGTTTTGAAATATTCGGTTATACGTTAACTCCCGATATACAAAAAGTATATTTCTGCTGTATAGGCGCTTTGATAATAACATATTTATCAAAAGCATTAAAAATGAATGATTATATAAAGTACGGAGTAAGTTATGTAATAGCCGGTTTTGCCGCATTACTGTTTGTCCATGAACTTTATTTCGTAAGTGATATAGGAAATTATACACCAATCTTAAACTATAGAACTTGTGCATTCTTTGCTCCTGTTATTACTTCATTTATCTGTGCAAGGGCTGTAAAAGAAATACTTCCTTCTGTATGTCATTACCTTAGATTCCTTGCCATAACAGGTATATATGTATTTGTTTCTTTAGAATTAAATATAATAATAACAAAATTACAG
>CANROV010000207.1 GCA_947632315.1 Candidatus Gastranaerophilales bacterium | reverse complement strand
AGATGTGTCATTACAAATCATAGTAAGGTTTTTTGTATTATTTTTAACTAATTCATCAATAATTTTGTCAGCGACACCACAGCTTAAAAAACCGCCCACCATTATGGTAGAACCGTCTTTTATTAACGATGCTGCTTCTTTTGCTGTTATGACTTTCTTCAATACATTTGCCTTCTTTTTTTATAAGTTACTTTTGATTCACAATGTTTATCTTAATTAGGTTTTGCAACTATAGAACTGATTATCTTTATATATACTGCTCAATATTTTCTACGGTTCGGATATTTCCTTTGTAAAATTCCGAACAATTTTTCTATGACATATTATTGAATTGATTTTTAACTATATTTTATAATAGCATATTTTTTTGTTTTTTACATGATAAGATAAATATATGAAATATATAATTGTAAATCCAATCTATGAGTTGCCAATAGCACCTTTACCGGGAATACCTATGATATTGGGAATTTTAGAGAGTCTTAATATAGATGTTGAATTTATAGATGTAAATGCTAAATTTTATTCAGAGCTTTTTTCTAATAATGAGAAAGATAAGATTACTTCATATTATGAATATATTAGTAAGAATATGAATTCATCTAATAATGATAAAATTTCTCAAATTGTAATTGATACAATAAAACAAAATCAAAAATATTTTAAAATAACTAAAAAAATTAAGATGATTTCTGATTTTTATAAAACAGTTTCTCAAAATAAAAAATTATATTCAAATTTTGCATTATATACTTATATAAATTATGTATTTTATTTGTTATTAAATTTCAATGATAAAATAGCCACTAATATAACTGATTTTTTAACTCCAGATATAGAAACAAACAGAAGTAATTTAGAAGAAACGAATTTTTCAATAAGTTTCAAAGATTTAATTATTCATTTTGAAAGCAAATTTGGAATATATAAAGAATTTTTAGAAGCGGAATGTGATAAAATTATTTCACAAAATCCTGATATTATAAGTGTTTCGATAAATCGTTTCTCATCTTTTATTTTCGGATTATATATGTGTTATATTTTGAAATCTAAATCAAATATTCATATAAATATAGGTGGAACTTATTTTAATGATTTTTATAAAAACATAAATAATTTGGAAGAAATGTTTAAATATTTTTGTGATTCCGTTTCTATTGGAGATAATACTCAAACAACTGTAGATATTGTTAAATATATTAAAAAAGAAATACCATTAGAAGACATTCCAAATATAATATATGTAAAAAATGGATGTGTAAAAGTTAATTTATCAAACAAAAAAATAAATATAAATAATTTACCTATAGAATCATTTAATGGATATGAAAAAGCAAATTATTATGCCCCTGAATTTGTACTTCCTGTAATGGCCTCAAAGTCATGTTATTGGCATAAATGTAATTTCTGCATGTGTTGTTCACAAGAATATCAATGTAAATCAGTTGAAAAATTTGTGGAAGAAATAGAGGAATTATCTAAGAAATATAATACAAAATATTTTTATTTTTGGGATAATGCATTACATCCAAAATTTTTAAACAGGATGGCAGATTTAATAATTAGTAAGAATTTGAATATAAAATATTCAATATATGCTAGGTTTGAAAAAGAATTTACATTCGATTTATTGAAAAAGATAAGGAAATCAGGTTGTTTATATATAAATTTTGGTTTGGAGTTGGGAGATGAAGAAGTTTTAAAATATATAAATAAAGGAATTGAACTAAATACAGTTGAAAAAGTAATTAAGAATTGTTATAAAGCAAATATATCAAATAATGTATTTATTATATTGGGGCATCCAGGGGAAACTAAGGACAATATAGAAAATACAATAAAATTTTTAGAAAAAAATGTAAAATTTATTAATAATATAATTGTGTATTCTTCTGTGTGTTTTACAAATGGGGCAATAATATCAAAAGATCGAGAGAAATACAAAGCACAAATAAAAACGACACAAATAGAGCGCTTAAATTATGCCAAAAGAATATATCATTTATATGAAGAAAGTCTTAATTTTGAATATTATTTTTCTGTATTTAATACTATTTACATTTCTGAAAGAGGAATAAAACACTACCGTTTATTTAAAAAGATTTTTCATTTTGTAAGAAAAAAATTTCCTAAATTATATAATTTATATATTAAATTTCATATAGTATTATTTTATAAATTTAAATCTATTTTTAATATTTTATACGGAAAATAACTTTGAAACTTATAAATAAATATTTTAAAAAATACTAAACTATTTCTTTTGTAGATAAAATGATGTGAAAGTTTATTAAAAACATAAATTATATTGGTAAACAATGAAAAATTTATGTTATAGTATAACATGTCTTTAGATTAGGGTTGTAACACATGAAAATAGAATTGGGAATTAAATCGAAAAAATCCGAAATAGAATTCAAGCTCGGTAAATGGCAAAATGAAATAGATGTAAGGGATTTTATTCAAAATAATTATACGCCTTATGAGGGTGATTCAAGTTTTTTAGCTTCTCCAACCGAGTCAACTAATAGATTGTGGCAGAAATGCTGTGATTTATTTAATCAAGAGCGTGAAAATGGCGGTGTTCTTGATATGGATACGGAAATTGTATCAACTATAATTTCACATGGTGCAGGATACATTGATAAAGAACTTGAACAAATAGTAGGACTCCAGACAGATAAACCTTTAAAACGTGCGCTTCAGCCTTTTGGCGGAATAAGAATGGCACAGGCTTCATGCCATGCTTATGGTTATGAAGTTTCAAACGAAATTTCTGAAATTTTTACGAAATACAGAAAAACTCATAATCAAGGTGTTTTTGATGTTTATACTCCTGAAATGAAGGCCGCAAGGCACTCGGGAATTATTACAGGTCTTCCTGACGCATACGGCAGAGGCAGAATTATCGGCGATTACAGGCGTGTTGCTCTATACGGTACAGATAGACTTATTGAAGATAAAAAACAGCAATTTAAGTCTTTGGAAGGAGAAATGACACCTGAACGCATTCAGCTTCGTGAAGAGATAACAGATCAGATTAGAGCTTTAAATGACATGAAAAAGCTTGGTGAAATATATGGTTTTGACATTTCACGGCCGGCACAAAATGCTAAAGAAGCTGTTCAATGGCTGTATTTTGGCTATCTGTCTGCAGTTAAAGAGCAGAATGGTGCTGCTAT
>CANROV010000206.1 GCA_947632315.1 Candidatus Gastranaerophilales bacterium | reverse complement strand
GAATTTTTATATATAACTCCTCAAGGTAAAAAAGGTGCTATAAGTAACAGATATGACAGGGCTGTTGAGTATATTTCAACAGGTCAAGACATAGATGCTACCATTTTGGCTTTAAATGAATATAATAACGGCATCCATGCAGGTATTGTTGACGGAAGACACAGATATGCCGTTATGCGTGATATGGGGATGGAAACCATAAATTTTGCTATGAACTCAGATTCTATTAAATTAGCTAAAAAATATAAATTATTAGCATGATTAAATTCTGTTTTTTTCCTCCCCTCCTCAAAGGCAAATTTTAGATTTAGCATTTTTTGTTACCAAATAGGCTACATACAAATATAACTTTTTAGGTCACAATATGACTATGTTAAATACAGAAGCTAAAAGAAAATTAATAGGCAATAATATTGCAAAATACAGAAAACTAAAAAATCTTTCTCAAAATCAACTTGCAGAGCTGGTTAATGTTTCAAGAGAACATATCGCTAAAGTCGAAACTGCAAGAAGAAATATGAGTATGACTCTATTATTTAATCTTTCTTCCGCCCTCGATGTCCCGGAATATAAATTCTTTATTTTTGTATAAAAGTGTACTTCTTGTATTAAAGAGTTAAACAAAGATTAAAAAACGGCGAAAGAATCGGTAGGAATAGTAACTGCAATCCATTAGCAGAAATTTGTACAATAAATAGAAATAAAAAATAAAATGTTAATTATATTTTTCTTCTTTTTAAATAGTTTTAATGTAAAAAGAAAAATAACAACTAAACTTTTGAAAATATAATAACAACATTTTGAGTATTAATTATAGCTGGATATTAAAATTTTAACAAATCTTATAAGTCTAAAGAAATTGTTTATAAAAGTTCAAGTTTTTTAGTTAAAATGATTTAACTAAAGTTTTTACATTTACTTTGTCTGTATAATAATTATATTTTATATAATCTAAAGATGTTTCATAATATATTAATTTCCTTTCCTCTGAATATGGGAATATATTAAGTATTTTATTTATTTCTGCTTTAGCAAGTTTAGTATCATTATTATTAAGATATAATCCTATCAAAATTTTTTCAGCTGCAAGTGAAAAAGGTGATTTTTTAACAAATTCTTCTAAATCTTTTATAGCACCTTTATTATCTGAATTTTCTATTTTTGCTATTGCTCTTAAGTATATATATTCTATGTGATTATAATTTTCATTCTTATTTAAATTAATTGCAGTATCACAATTTTTTACAGCTTCTTTATAATCCTTATTCTCAATATAGTATCTGCATTTTGCTGCATAAAAATTAGATATTTCTTTATTATTTTCTAGTTGTTTTTGAATATTATTTATATCAGGAGATTTAACAGCTTTTCGTTTTAATTTTGTAAAATTTAGTTTTTTAAGTTCTTCGGTTGAAATTTTTCCACCCAATTTTTTAAATTCTTCTAATGCTATATTATCATCAACAAACATTAATCCTTTTAATTTTACATTATATGAATTATATAAATAATTCATATAATCATTATCTGCTTCATAGTTATTAACAAATAGAAAAAGTCTAGATTGCCCTTGGTTCAATTCATTTTGGGTTATGTTATTCATTCTTTCTTTAATTTGGGGCATAGAGTCATAAACTACTGGCTTATATAGAGATAAATATTCAAAATATTTGTTATAATAGGAAATCGGCAAAAGTGCTATTCCATCATACTCATTATATAACAGACTTATTTTATCTGAAATATATATATCTTCTCTTGCATCAAAAATTTCCTGTTGTATTTCATATTCATTTATAAATGAATTTATATCTCTAAAAAAAATAAAATATAATACACATACTAAAGCTACAGTAAGAATCTTTTGTTGGTTTTTCGAAATTTTTTTATATAAATATCCGGATAAAAATAATATAAGAATAATTAAAGTTCTAAAATAATATGTCTTCAATGGAGGGTAATCCAATAAATATTGAAAATTATATCCTATTAATGTAGGATTAAATAATACTGATGTGAAAAGAAATAATAATATAAAACCAATAAAAACACTTGCAGAAAAACATAAAACTTCAATGTATGATTGTTTATTATCTTTATTTCTTATAATTGAAAATAATAAAATTATTAAAGTTAATATACTAATATAATTTTCTTTTATTACAACTCTATAAAAATTACAGAAAAATCCTTTAAAATCAATTGTACTTAGTGAGTGGTATAAATTGGCAAATTGATAATGAGCATTTTCGCCATTGGCATACCCTGATGTTAAATAATTAGCGGAAGATATTATCAACAGTATTATGTATAAATAAAATATATATTTTAAATATTTATTTGAAATATTATATATATTATTTAAAATATATAAACTTAAAAGCAGTAAACTAACTATTATAACAGAGATAATACATAAACTTTCATTAGACAAACAAAGAATAATAGCACTAATTAAACATATAATATACGGACATTTTTTATTAAAAATTATACATATAATACTATATAATATTATAATAAAAAATATGTAACCAAAAAAATAATCAAAATATCTATATGTAGAATGTATAGAAGAAAAGTAAACAATATCTATATTGTATTTGGTAAACATAGGGTAAATACCTATTAATATAAATAAAATAGGATATAAGACTATAAAACTCTTTTGGCTTAACATATTTTTTTGTGGGATTTTGGAAAATAAATAATAAATTTTTAAACAAAATATTGTAGCCATACTCATGAAAAATGCACAAAAAAATGGAATTATTTTATTTGTCATATCATTAATATGAATGTTAAAAATTTTAGGAATAAGAATAAAATATATATAATTAGCAAAAACTGCTGTAAGTCTAGCATTTTGTGGTAATATTTTATTATTGTATAAATGGAAAATAAACCAATGATCATGATCTGTACATATATCATATTGTAAGTATAAATAAATGAATAAAAAACTTAGAAAAATTACAATGATATTTAAACTTTTAACTACAATATCTTTATTTAATATATTCATAAATCTTTTTACTGCCTAACATATTTAACAAAATAATATTAGCATAAATATTTAAATTTAATATAAAATGCATAATATAAAATCAGCTATGACACTTCTTAATTCACAGACTTAGTATTTAATTCAAAATCAAAAACGGACACAGAACGGACACAAGAAAAAGGGAAGCAGGTAAAATCCAATACTGATAAAGAAAGAGAAATCGGGATGACAGGATTTGCACGACAAACAAGGCGAAAATTTG
>CANROV010000205.1 GCA_947632315.1 Candidatus Gastranaerophilales bacterium | reverse complement strand
TGGAGAGCCAAGCTTACCTGAGTTTGAAGCCTTAATCGGTGTACCCATTGGCGCAGCTAAATCAAGACCTGTATGGAATATTCTGGAATGGAATATCGGGTGTTCTCTCCATCCGTATTCAGAACTAATTCTGGCACCTTGAACAGGATGTAAGAATCCGCCCGTAACGACAACTCCGCTATTTTTAGTTGATTTCGCAATCATTGAAGCCAAATTGTCGGATAATCTTTTTAACTCTTTTTCCGATTTTTCATAAGCTTTTTTATCTTTTTGGATTTTTTCAATCATATCTTTATTTTGATTGATTGTTTTTTGAATTCCGGAATTTTCTCTATCCATTACCTTCATCAAACCTGATAATTGACGTTTTTCAATCTCAAGTTTTCTTTTGGTTTCAGCTATTTGAACAGCTTCCTTTTTTAATTGCGCAAGCTTTTTTCTGTCAGATTGTATAATCAAATTTTGATAATATACTCTGTCTAAAAACTGGCTGATACTGTTTGAGGTTAATAATAAATCTATTATTAACGTATGTTTTGTCTTATATATACATCTGATTCTGTTTGCAGAATCCATTTGCCTTTTATTGTACTGTTTTAAAGAAGAATTTAAATTTTTGTCTAATGATGAGATATAAAGTTGTTTCTTATTATACTGAAATTGTGTTTTTTCAAGTTCTTTTTTATTTTTTTCAAGCTTTTGCTGGTTTTTAATTAAGGTAGTGGTTGTTCTTCTCTCCAATTTGGTTAATTCTTTTATTTGTTTTAAGATATTATGCCTTTGCTTCTCAATTTTTTTTACCTTTTGAACATTCGTATCCGCATAACAATTAATACCTGTAACATTTAGCAGGAATAATAAAAATAATATAAAAGCTATTATTTTTTTATAAGGCATTTACTATTTCCAAATATCCTATGCCCAAAGCATGAACCATAATGAACCAAACGTCCATATAAAAAAGCATATTGTTATTACTAATATTATAATCTTTCTTTTCTCTCTAAAAAATTCCATTATACTTATCCCCAAATTTATTATTAACTATTATCATTTTACCCTAAAATATCAAATGAAACAAAATATATTAACGACATTTTAACAATTTATTCTATATACCCCTTTATCAGTTACTACAATTGAACATTTGATATCGTGTTTTTCAGGGCAGACATCCTTCACAAATAAATCACTAAAAACCAATGTTACTTTTATAACAGAATCATTCAAATTCTTTAAAAATCTGTCATAATATCCTTTTCCGTAACCTAATCTATACCCATTCCAATCAACAGCTATTGCAGGGATGATAACCAAATCTAAATTTTGAGGATTATTAGCTGTGTTTTCTATCGGTTCATATATATTATACCTGTTTTTCATAAGTTTATTCTTGTCATACCTTAAAACCAATAAATTATCCCCGTCTATTTTCGGCAGAAACCAAGTTTTAGTTGTATCAGAGAAATAATCCAAAGTTGAAACTTCATCCGCTAAAGAATAATATGTCATTATGTTTTTTGCGTTAATATATTCAGGTATATTGACTAAATTTTCTTTGATTTTTTGACTTAAAATTTTTGTATTTAATGTTTTTCTATATATTTTAAATTTTTTTCTTAATTCATTTTTCATAAAATAATTAGAGCATAAAAAAAGAGGACTTAAAATAAGTCCTCTTTTATGAATTAAAAAATGCTATTTGATGTTGGAAAAAGTCCAAGCATCTTTAGCCGGAGCAGTTGCAGCCTGATAATCAGCATTAGATACTCCGCCTTCATCACTTCCATGAGCTATCGGCTTATATAACCTGTTATAATATTCAATTACCATTCTGTCTGAATTGAAATAAGATTCAGCAGTTCTTATAGCCTGACGCATCATAATAGCCCATTTTGTTTTGTCATTATAGTATGTAGGAATAATTTGATTTTCAATAATATCCATCATACATTCATAATCTTTTTTGTGTCTTTCTTCCCAAGGAATATTATCATCTAAGCCCGGATATTCAATAGTATAACCGTTAATACCCGGGAATGTACCTTCAACAGTCCACCCGTCAAAAGTAGACAAGTGAAGTGCGCCGTTTGCATTAGCACTCATGCCTGATGTTCCTGACGCTTCAAAAGGTCTTAAAGGTGTATTTAACCAAATATCAGAAGCTCTCTTTAATTTTCCGCTTAAATCAAGTTCATAACCGGTTAACACAACTACATTTTTCATTGAATAAGAACTTCTTAATATTTTATTGAACATTTCTTTTCCGATAACGTCATCAGGATGGAATTTACCTGCAAATATTAATTGAACTTTATTTTCATTTAAAAGTTTTAATATTCTGTTTTCATCCATAAATATAAGCCAAGCACGTTTGTAATCGGCAAATCTTCTTGCCCATGTGATGGTCAATACATTCGGATCTAATCTTTTACCCACTGTATTAGCAATAAATTCAAAAACTTCTTTTTTCATTTCTTTTTTTGCTTCTAACAATGTTTCAAGATTATCGGTTTTCATTCTGGGATCTTGCCAATAATGAAGATTTACTGCGTTAGTAATAGCTCTGATAGGACATCTGCCTTCAACCCAATTCCACATTTTGTTAGCAACAAGTCCGTGTAATTGAGAAACAGCATTAGCTAATCTTGACATTCTAAGTGCTGCAACCGTAAGAGAGAATTGTTCACCGCCTAATTGAACTGCTTCTTCTCTTGAACGACCTGCAAAGAATCCGCCTTTTAACAGATTATCAACCCAATGTACTTCATTTCCGGCAGCAACAGGAGTATGAGTCGTAAATACTACTTTTTCTCTTACTCTTTGTAAATCACCATTATATTGGCTTAATAATTCAAACGCAGCAGGTAGTGCATGACCTTCATTTAAGTGAACACAAACATATTTGTAACCTATTTTATCAAGCAGTCTTATACCTGCAATACCAAGAACAGTCTCTTGAGCTATTCTGATTTTTTCATTACCGTCATACAGCTTATGTGAAATAGATCTTGCCCATTCTGAATTTTCTTCAATATCCGTAGTTAAGTAATATACGGGACAAGTATCAAAAATTCCAGGTTCAAGCTTATAAGCTTTAACCTTTACATTTTCACCATAAATGTCAACATTAACCGTTTCATTTAATTCGGTTAAAAAATCATAATGTTTTCTGATGTAAGCGACTTCAACATTACCATCATGGTCAATTCTTTGATTGTAATACCCATAAGTCCATAACATGGTAACACCGACCATCGGCATTTGAAGGTAGCCAGCAGAAAGCATA
>CANROV010000204.1 GCA_947632315.1 Candidatus Gastranaerophilales bacterium | reverse complement strand
AGATGATTATAAACCGCAAGAATGTGCTTGGTATCATAAGTGTGAAACTTTTTCTTATATTAAACATGAATGTGGCAGACGTTTACCAGACTCATTAGACGATTGTGAAGGAATATGTGAGCATTTTGATAAAGAGAGGTTTAAATGGTAGATAAAAAGAAAAAACAAGAAAAAGTAGTTATAGAAGGTGTAGGAAAAGATGCAGAAGTAGTAACGAATGCAAAAGGTGGTAAACAATCTAAAAGCCCAATGGCTATGCACTTGATAGACCCTTATTTTTTAAACCGTATTTTTTATACTAGATATGGAAACAATAGTCCACAAATAGATGCTATTAGAGAGATTGCAACAGCTATAGAGTGTGGAGATAGGGAATTTTTAATAAATGCTATACAATTTCTTACTTCATCTAAATGTGAAGCTTTAATCAGAATAGCAAAAGTTTTACAAGAGGGGGCAAGCAGGTATGCTCCAAACAATTGGCGATTAATTCCGCAAGAGGAGCATATTAATCACGCATTAATTCATTTATTAGCAGCCGAGATGGGTGATACACAGGATAATCATATAGACCACGCACTATGCAGACTTATGATGGCTTATGCAACACAATGCAGTCCTAACTTTAGTTACACTGAATATAAGGAAGCAGGGTAAATGGATTTCAATTATGATGAAAAGACAGACACAACAAACCTAACAGCTTATAAAGAAATAGATATATGTTGTAAATGTCCTAAAATTATAAGAAATAACTGTCCTTTACTACACTGTTTAAAAGATAATTATGTATATCCTTCCGCTCAAAAGTTAATAATAAGTGAGTGTAAACTGTTTGATTTAATAAAGGACAGTTCCAATTTAGAAGATAAAGAAGAAAAAGAAGATGATGAAACAGAGAGTTAATAAAAGTTCATGAAGGAATGTAAAAATTAAATGTTTGGATTAATGACAATAAAGGAATTTTCAAAAGAGATAGGAAAGAGTGAAAGTACAGTAAGGACATGGAAAAGGAGAGGGGAGTTACCCCCTTTTCTTTTTCTAAAGATAGGCGGTGATATTTTTATCAAAACAGAAAAGTTCAAAGAGCTTGTTCAAAATAATACGTCGGGTGTTTTAAGAGAGATATGAGCGTAAGTAAGAGAAAAAATAAATGGTATTGCAGATTTCAGATAAATGGTGAAAGACATCATTATTTATGTGATGGAGCGACGAGCAAGCAGCAAGCCGAACAGATAGAAGCTTCTTTAAAGTTTAAGATAATGCAGCAGCAGAATGGTGTTATTCCTAAAGAAGCTGAAAAATTAAAGTTAAGTGCATTATATGAAGAATATATTAAGTATGCTCAATTAAATAAAAAGACGTGGAAAATAGATGTAAAAAGATTAGAGATAGTAAAGCAATTTTGGAAAAATATTAAATATGCAGAAGATATAAAACCTAATCATATAGAAGAATTAAAAAAGTCTTTATTAAAAAGAAATTTAACCAAAACAACTGTAAATCGTTATTTAGAAATTTTATCTAAAATGTTTAATGTGGGTATAGATAATGAGTGGTTAATAAAAAATCCGATTAAAAAGAAAACAAAATTTCCAATTAAAAATTATCAAATTAGGTATTTAAAAGATGATGAAGAACAACGATTGTATAAATATAGTTCAAAAGTTTTAAGAGATATAATTTTTGTTGATTTAAATACAGGTTTACGGGAAGCAAATATTAGATTGTTGCAAGGTAAAAATATTAATTTAGAATTTAAAATATTTGAATTAACAGAAAATAAAGGAAATAAACATTTAAAAATACCTATGAATACTAAAATGTATAATTTCTTTAAAGATAAGATATATGAATCGGATGAATATATTTTTATTAATCCAAGAACTAATAAACCTTTTACATATACAGGACTAAATGATGAATGGACTAAAACAAAAAGATTAGCAAAAATAGAGGATTTTAGATTTCACGATTTAAGGCATACCTTTGGCACAAGGTTAGCTCAAAAAGGTGTACCTGTAAATATTATAAAAGAGTTATTAGGACATTCTGATATAAGTACAACAATGAGATATTTACATTTTGCACAAGAGCAATTAGTTAATGCAGTAGAACAATTATAATTTAATTCACAGACTTAGTATTTAATTCAAAATCAAAAGTGGACACAGAGTGGACATAAGAAAAAGTTGAAACTGGTGAAATTGGTATAAATAAAGAGAAAAACAAAATGTCGAAGATGGGACTCGAACCCACAAGGCGTGAACCACATGAACCTGAATCATGCGCGTCTACCAATTTCGCCACTTCGACATAGTTTCTAAGTATTTAATTGTCAGATTAACTCAACCGTCTGTGGCTCATGGTTTTCACTCCGTTCAAACCCCTCTCCTCGAAAGGTACACCGTACCTTACAGCTGGACGGCTTAAAAATTAGAACCTTCGTTCAATTTTTCTACGCCGTCTGCGCACACTTTATTCGTACGTTTCGTTTATACTCAACTACGACTAAAGTGTCGTCATCTGAGTGCCACTTCGACATCAATATTAATTTTACCATAAAAATTTTAAAAAAGGCGGGCAAATATTTGCCCGCCTCATTTATTATTTATTATATGGTTTTAAAGACTCCGTAAAAATAGCTTTAACCGTTTCTCTATTCCCATCAACAGGTGCAATTGCCAGTAATCCTGATAACGACGGAGTTTCAAAGGTTAATTTAACCAGTTTATCTATATCAGCTTCAGAAAATCCCTCATCTGATAGTTTTTTCTTTATACCTACAGAATACAACCATTCTTCAACTTTTTTAGAAGCAAATTCAGCTTCATCCGCTGTTCCTTTTAATTCGGGAATAATAGTATGGAATAAAGTTGCTATTGTCTTTGCTTTTGCAGGGTAAATGTACTTAATTACCGCTGGTAATATCATTGCAAGCCCTAATCCATGTGATAGTTTTGGTTTTACACCGCTTAATGGGTGTTCAAGTGCGTGTGTAAAGTGCAATAATCCGTTATCAAAACTTACTCCGCCTAAAATTGACGCATAAAGCAAGAAATATCTTGCCTCTTTATCATTAGGATTAGCATTAATCCTTGGGAGATATTTCCCTACAAGTTCGATACATTCTTTTGCAGTTGAAACTGATAATGGTGAAGCGGCTTTTGATGTTGCTGCTTCCACAGAGTGATTTACCGCATCTATTGATACATATATTGTCTGCTCTGGTGATAAGTTCATCATTAAAGCAGGATCATCTATTGAATAAGAAGGATATATACAATCATAAGCTATAGCTGGTTTATATTGAG
>CANROV010000203.1 GCA_947632315.1 Candidatus Gastranaerophilales bacterium | reverse complement strand
GCGCCAATATTTGTAGCCAATTCTTCAACAGTTGTAACCCCTTTTTTCTGCGCTGTAAAAAATGCGTTAGCAACCTCGGTCGCGTTTGTAGTTTTTTCTCCCCAAGCATTAATCACGGACATCATACCACTTAAAGAAGTTGAAACATCAGCAACGCCACCTTTTGCAAGTATTAAAGATTTTTTATATACATCGATTGTTTTTTCAGACATTCCCATAGCAGAAACCGAATTGAATAAAGCCTTATTTACATCTTCAACGGCTAATCCTGCACGAATGCCCTCTTTTGATAATTCTTTTAATATTCCACCAAAATTTTTAATCTCGTTTTTGTTTAATAGTGTGTAAACCGTTGTAATTCCTTTTTCCCAATCGGCAAATGCTTTTAAAGGCGCAAATGCACCAACGGTAGCGATTGCCGCCGAAACTGTTGCGCATGTCGATTTTAATACCAACATTGATGTTTTAGCCTTTGACATACTTTTAGAAATACTTAATCCGACAGTATTTCCATTTTTTATAATATGCTTAAAGACGGGTGTTACCCCGTCTTTTGCTTTAAAAACCGTAAAAATACTAAAATTTGTTAATCCCATTTTTTAATCTCCTTTTGAAATTTTGTTATATATTTTTGCATACTCTTTCGCTCGTTGCCCGTAATATATTATTTTTTCAATATTTGTATTAAGAATATTTGTTAAATTATCCCAACCGTTTAATATTAAAATTTCGGCATAATATATCGCAATTCGGAGCGTTAATTCACGAAAAAACTCATACAACCCGAAGCAATTTGTAAATCTTGCCCGTTTAATTGCCCTATAAGTTGAGTTGGGCGCGCCGTTAATGACGACATTATATTTATAAATGCTTCAATCTCATTATTTACATTCATTCCTTGTAATTCATCTATTGTGGGGCGTTTTTTATATTTAAGTTCTTTCGCTTCCAAATCGCCACATTTTAAAGGGTTAATAAGTTGTTGAACAAGACAATTTTCGGCTTCGTTCCATTCGACCAAGCCACATTGAACGGCTTGAATAAGGCGTTTATACGCTTGTTGAAATTCGACATTATTGCTTAAATTGTCGCCGTTGCAAATTTCGTCAATATCAACGCCACAAATGCGCTCTTTTATTTCGCCTAAAATCTCTATTGCGCGTTCTTTTTCAAATCTTTTTCTAATAATTGTTTTTTCTTGATGTTCCATTTTTATATCTCCTTTTTTTTGTTAAATTCCTACTTCGTGTATTCTTGCAAAAAATAATAAATCTATTTTATTTTCGCAAATCCATTTATAATTTTTCTTGTCGTATAAGTCTAAATCGTTATCATCGCTTATTACTAAAACTTTTTTATTGATTAATTGGTTCAATTCGGCTTCTGATAATTCAAAAACGCGTGTAAATTCGTCTTTGTTTAATTGCATTATGTTTCCCTCTCTTGGTTTTCTTCAATCCATTTATAAAATGCCTTAACATCAATATACATACGTGTTTCAATTCGTCTAATGACTTTTTTATTAAAATCATTAGTGTTTTTAAATGATAACCTTCGCAAAGTTCCGACTTTTGGGAAATCAACATATTTATTCCATTCAGATAACGGAATCAAAGTTGGCAATTCTTCACGGTTAATTGTTTTTACTGCTTCCATTTTTTAGTTCTCCTTTATTTTTATTTGTATTTATTAGTTGCAACTGCTTTTATTTTTACGCATTTTGTGTTAATTTATAAGTACGAAAATGGAATTAAAATCGTTTCGTTTCTTACTATAATTAGAACCAAACTCAACAATAATGGCATTTCAAGAAAAATTTAAGGATATAACAAAGAGGACGCAAAAAATAATAAATGATATTGAAGAAATATACTCAATGTCTAATATAATCGAATTTGAACCAAACTATGCATTAACACACTTTATAGAAAAACTCTTTGTAAAGCGTAATAAAAATATATTAAGACTTAAAATTATTGAACTTACGGCAACCAAAAATAAAAGTGCCGTTGAAATAGCAAAAATTTTAAAATCGGGTAATAGGTATATTGAACAAGAAAAAAGCAAAATAAGAGATATTATAAAAGACAATGAAGATATATTTCAAATATACGGCGAAAAACCGACCGAAGTTATTAAAAAATTTTATGAAGAATATAAAATACATTTTTGGTTAATATATAATAAATTCCGAGTTAAAAAAATAAATCAAGCCGAATATACTGATGAACTTTATAAATTACATATAAATAAAGGAAAAGCAATATATCCTTATAAAATTTAGTGCCGAAAATTTTTTGCAATTTTTGTTTTTACTTTTTATATAAACTGCCATAATCGTGATTATATTTGAATAAAAAAGCTTTTTATAAAATATTATAAATTTTCATAAACTTGTTGTTTTTGCTATTATAATTGATTTTTAGAGTGTATTATTGCCGAAAATTTAAGTTTTTTAGAACCGTTTTTTTTAAATTGGTTTAAATTTTTATGACGTAAAGCATTGATTTTACTAAATTGTGTCGTTAATATTTTTATAAAAATTTTATAGCCGAAAATAGATTTTTTTATAACCGAAAAATGTTTTAAAAATTTTAGTTTTTTGCCTTAAACTTTTATATGTTAATACTTTCAGAGGTTTTATTGCCGAAAATTTCATAAATTTTAAAAAATTGGGGACTAAAAAAGACACGGCGGGCAGGACAACAACCCCCGTAAGATTTCAAACGGCGCACAGTACCTTAATGGCTAAAAGTCTATTAAATAGGTGGTTGCACGCTCAATAAAAAAGCAAGCTTCAAAAATAATTTATAAAAATTATAGCAAAAAATTTTTATTGCCGGAGAAGAAAATTTTCCTAAAAACTTTTACAACAATTTTACAACAATTTTTACAATAAAGGGCAAAAAAATTTGCGCTTGGCGCGATTCGAACGCGCGACCTATCCCTTAAAAGGGGAGTGCTCTACCTACTGAGCTACAAGCGCATTTGCTTTTCTCTCTATAAAATAACAAGAACATATTTTATAGTCAACATGTTTTTTTCTTATAATAAAAAAGGTGATTTAAATTTCAAATCACCTTGTGTTATTATATCAGTTCCCTGATTCCCTTTGCTTTATATAACGATTTGTTTTTCAAAAAGTTCATTTTTTTACAAAAGGATTTTCAAGAATAATTGTTTGTTCTCTATCAGGCCCTACACTTATTATCTTTATTGGTATTCCAACTAATTCTTCCAATTTATTTAAATAAATTTTAGCATTTTCAGGAAGCTCATCAAGTGATTTTGCACCTGAAATATTAGACTTCCAGCCCTT
>CANROV010000202.1 GCA_947632315.1 Candidatus Gastranaerophilales bacterium | reverse complement strand
CCGACGAGCTTTCAAACGCCGTGGGGCTTTTGAAGGAGGAGATGCGCCGCCTGTGAAGTTGAAATCGGATACATTAAGTGTTGCGTCACCGCTCTTTGTCAGCTTGTCAAATTTAAATTGGTCGCCGACCCAGTTTCTGGGGTTTAAATCAACCTCAAAATTAGCAGTTCCGTCTACTTCGGCTTTTTTAGCTTCCGCACTGTTTATTGTACCTCCGAGAATACCAAGCGTGGAATCTGCGCTGATATTTAAATCATCAGAAACAAGGTCAGCCACACCTGCACCGAATCTTAAACTTGAACCGTCTTCAATAGATACGTCACCGCCCGTTATATAGCTATCACCGTCAATATATATATCAGATTTGTTTCCATCTTTATCAGCTTTAAATACTGATTTTCCTCCGCTTTGTTGAAGCTGTCCTCCGGCACCATTTGTAATACCTTCTGTAGTAAGAGTGCCTCCTTCTTCTCCTTCTTTTCCGCCTTCAGAGCCAAGTGTAATAAGTCCGTTCCACTGGTCATCCGAATCTTTATCTAATGTAAATTTTGCACCTTCACTTATGTCTACTTCTGAGCCTTGTTCTATGTTAACGGATACTTCATCATTAACATTACTTGGTTCTTTAATTGACAGTTTTGAACCTTCTAGTAAATTCAAGTTACCTTTTGTAGCTGTAAGTGTACCGCTTTTTTTAGCGTGATAGTTCAAAGTACCGCCATCAAGAGTAATTTCGCCCGACCAATCATCTTCATCATCAATTTGGAGTGAACCGCTTTCAATATCTATTGACGAACCTGATTCTACCGTAACCTTAACATCACCATCAACATGGCTATCGGCAGATTTTAGATTTAATTTTCCGCTACTTTTAACACTAAGTTCACCTTTTAGTGCTTCTAATATTCCCCCATCTTCTGAGGTATAACCGTCTAATTCAAGTTTTCCTCCGTTAAGTGTTGTATGACCTTTATCATGTGAGCTTGAACCTAATGAAAGAGTACCATTTTCATCTATATAAACATTTGTACCTTCTTTAATATTTGTTTCAACATCTTTTTTGATGTCACTTCCGTTTCCTAAATATAGACTGCCTTTTTCAAGAGTAACTTTGCCTTTATCAGCTTTTAATACAGAATCTTTTGTTTGTGTTGCCTTCTCGGAATTTAGGGTCAGTTCTCCGCCTTCTTTTACATCTATTTCTCCTGCCCATACAGAACCATCTTCCAGCGTTAATTCCCCTTTTGATGAAGATGAATCACCGACAGTAACTGTTGAACCTTTAGCTACATTTACAACTCCGTCAACTTCACTTCCGTTTTTAAGTGTAAGTTTTGCGTTTACATCTTCTTTCCCAATATTTAATTCGGGTGTTGTTTCTCCACCTTCATTTTTCTTAACTGTTAGTTTTGCATTTTCTTCTAAATCAGATTGAGTCCAATAATTCAAAACGCCATCTTTAATTGTTGATTCACCGCCGAAGAATTTACCTGTAACAGTCGTTTTCGGTAAACCTTTACCTTCAGCATGTTCTTGGGTAAATTTCCCCTTGAAGTTTGAAGCGTCGCCTTTTAAATCAAGATAATTATCGTTTGTTAGTTTTGAACCGTCTTTACCTGTAATATTTGCACCATTTTCAACTGTTAATTGATTTTCGTTTGTATAATTTCCTGTAGAGCCTAATTCTAAACCTTTTTTTACATCCATTTTTCCGTTATTTGTTGCTTTAGCATTGTTTTTAAAGGTATTAACAGAATTTGTACCGCTAAATGTAATGTTACCTGCGTTATTATTATCTAACTCACTGAATGTATTTTTTCCGTTAAAATCAAATGTTCCATCGTTAGTAACGAGTGAATTAAATGTATTTGTACCTTGAGCAAGTGCTTTGCCCGAGTTATACAAATCATTTTTTGCTCCATCAGTACCCTCGGCAAATTCAACATCTTCAAGAGCCAAATAGCCTTTTGTATCATTATAGATTGCACCGCCAAGCCCATTTGCATCTGATTCTTTTGTTTTATTTCCTTTAAAGGTTGAACCGTGTACATATAATCCTGAAAAATCTTCAGTTTCAGGGTCAATTCCCGAACCGCCGTTATTGTATACGGCACCGCCTTTTTCGCTTTCTGATGAATTGCTGTCTACTATAACATTTTCCAGGAATACTTTTGAATCAGCACTTTCGTTTGTAACAACAGAACCGCCTTTGTCACCTGGTTTATTTGCATCTTTTACGGTTAAATTTTCCAAATGAAGTTCTACTTTATCATTACCAGTTTCGTCATCGCCAATATTAAAGAAACTTCCTTTTTCGCTTGTAATACCTGTTTCATCTTTTAGTAATCCTGATAATACGCTATCTTCCGCATTATCTGAACGGCCTTTAACTGTAAATGTTCCGCTCGTTGTTTCACTAAGTGATTCTCCGATATGATAATCTTCTTTATCTTTTGTAGAGAACTGGAATTGACGCTCATCTGCGTCATCTGCTCCGTTAACTTTATATAATGTATTTTCATCGGCATTACCTGTAACAGTCATATCAAGACCTTTACCGTCATCAGATACATTAATATCGTATTCAAAAGCGGTAGTAGCACTTTTAACACCTTTTTTGCTTCCGCTTAATGTTACATTCCCCGAACCTTGTATAACGCCTTTATCTTTTTTTGTGCTGACATCAAGTCCCGTTTCAACATTTTCTTCACCCGTAATGAATAAATCACCAAGTCCCAGTGTTCCTGAAGCATTTCCTGAAAAATTTAATACATCGGTTGCTAAATATCTGTCAAAAGTAGTTTCATCTTTTGTTATGTGAACGTTAAAGTCAATTGTGCTGTTATTAGCACTGAAGTTTTTGAAATTATATGTTTTTAAGCTTGATTTTTCGTTGTTATCTTCTTTTAGATTTAATTTTGAATTGTTTAAATTAAAACCGTTATAGTTAAAATTGCTGCTTGTGCCTGATAGTTTAAGCTCGGCATTATTGAAACTTACGTTGTTATTATCGGTATTTGACAAATCACCGCTTAACGTATATTTAGCCATTTCTTCGCCAATGCCTGAGAAATATGCGCTTGCACCATTTGCACCGCTTGCAAATTCAAATTTATCAGAGCCTATAGTATTTTCATTTGCACCTGTAGCGTTAAAATGGAATGAACTACTCCCGCCTAATTTTACTTTACCGTTGTAGTCAAAGCTTTCGCTTGTTATGGATAGTTCACCGCCATTAATATTTTTATCACCGCCAAAAACTTTAGCGTCTGAATTTTTGGATGAATCAACGGTTAAGGAACCATCTGATTGAGTGTATGCTCCTG
>CANROV010000201.1 GCA_947632315.1 Candidatus Gastranaerophilales bacterium | reverse complement strand
CATCATATCTGAATATATCTGTTCCGTTTTGTTTCAGTTCTTTAAAATAATCACAGCCCCTTGATGAATACCTGTTAGTCCAATCGTCTCTGTTTATCATATGCGAATTTAAATTGACGGGATGATATGTCCTTGAACTATATTTCCATTTACTGCTTATCATTATTTCATTTTCTGCTAATGATACAAGTATAATAGCATTTTGCTTCGCAGGATAATTATCAATAAAATATTTAACATCATTCATTGAGAATAGTTTATCCAGAGTAATTATGTGAAAATTTCTGTCTATAACGGCAACGGCAGATTCCGTTGTGCTTAATCCGCCAAGCGATATTCCCATAAATGTAACTTTTGAATTTTTATCTTTTAGTATATCCATAAATAAATTCTTTTATTTTATGTTACTATTATAAAGGAATTATATCGGAGAGTAAAATATGTTTACGGTAGATAAAGAAGAAATTTTAAATGGGATTGATAATTTATCAAAACCGTCGGTTCTTGTTATTGGTGATATGGCTATTGATGAAATGGTTTACGGAACTACCGATCGTATGAGCAGAGAAGCTCCCGTACTTATTCTTCGTCATTATGATACTAAAATTATTCTTGGCGCCGCTTCTAATGCTGCTCATAACTTATCTGCCTTAAATAACGGTAAAGTTAGTGTCATTGGACTGTATGGAGATGATTATTATGCTCCTATCCTGTTAAATGCATTTAAAGAATCGGGAATCAATACAGAATATATGGTTCGGGATTCTTCCAGAGCTACTACCGTTAAAACAAGAATTTCAGGCTCTTGTTCTCAATCTGTTACTCAACAAATTGTCAGGATTGATCGTGAAACAATTGACCCGTTGTCTCCTGTTATTGAAAATAAAATTATTTCTAATATGGAACTTGCAATACCTAAACATGATGCAGTTATTCTCTCTGATTATAATATTGGTATATTGACTGAAAATGTTATAAATAAAGCGATTGAGTTATGTAAAAAATATAATAAGATTATTGTTGTTGATTCTCAAAAAGATTTGGACAGATTTTCAGGTGTTACGTCAATGACCCCCAATCAGCCTGATACAGAAAAGTTCGTTGGCTTCTTTATAAAAGATAAAGAATCTCTTGAAAAAGCGGGAAAAATAATGCTCGATAAAACAAATGCCGACTCTGTTTTAATTACTCTTGGCGGTGACGGTATGGCTCTTTTTGAAAGAAACGGCAGTTTCGCTAAAATTCCCGTATTTAATAAAACTGATGTATTTGATGTAACAGGTGCAGGAGATACCGTTGTGGCTACTTATACCTTGGCTATGGCTTCAGGTTTGAATAAAAAAAATGCTGCGATATTGGGAAATATGGCTGCAAGTATTGTTATAAGATATTTTGGATGTGCCACTACTTCAATTCCCGTTTTAAAAGAAGCCGTTAAAAAAATGGATTTTGATACTTTCACATTTAAAAAATAGGAGTCATTTATTATGCTTAAAAAACTTAAATTAACAGATTATATTATTATTATTTTAATATTTATTATTGCAGGATTTTCACTTTTCCTATTTTATAAAAAGAAAAATTTCTCAAATCTTCCTGTTGAAAAAGAAGCACTTATTCATTTTGAAGTATTCTTTAGAGGTATCACTATTACAGATAGCCAGATTCCTTTTAAAATGGGAGATGATGCATTTATAACAATCAGAAATGTACCTTATACAAAATTAAAAATTGTTGCTTTTGACGGACTCCCCAGAATGACTGCTATCCCGGCAAATAATGATAAAGGTTATAAGATTATCGAAGATGCTTCAAATCCGAATTTGTTTGATTTTGTTGTTATGCTAGAAGATAAAGCTAAAAAAACTCCTGACGGATATGTCGCCGGTGGAAATAAAATTAAAATGGGTATTCCGGTTGTAATTGAAGGTCAAAAATATAAATACTCAGGTACTATTTCTAATGTTCAGGAAGTTTCCACTAACACAACAGAACAAAATTTAATTCAACAAACTAACCCGGAACAAAAAGCCGAAGAAATAAATAACTAAATATGAAAATATTAGATTCTAAAATATATGATATAAAAAATTTAGTTCTTTCTTTTATTCAAAGTAAGACCGATAATATAAGACAAAATAGCGTAATACTTAGTAATATTGACCTGTTTATATTACTTGCCATTATATTTACTTATATTTTTTCAACTTTTATGCCTACGGAAATTATAGGAATAGTTTCTGTTTTTGTTCCTTTGCTGGTTGTTTTGAAAGTCCTTATAACCAAAAATGAGAAAATTGAGCTTCCTTTATGTAATTTTTACTTATTAATATATTTGTTAATATGTTTTTTTAGTAATTTTACATCCTCTATGCCGTTTCAAAGTTTATACGGATTTATGAAAACTATAATATATTTTGCTTTCTATTTTGCATTGTGCCAGTTCCTGAAATCAAATAAAAAATATATTTGGATATTACTTATTTCAATAGGATTATTGATAAGCATTGAAAGTTGTATAGGTGTTTTTCAGGATATTGTCAAAGTTCAAAATATATCAACTTGGCAAGATTTAAGTTATGTTAATCCCGAAGATGTTTTATCAAGAGTTTATGGGACTTTAAAACCTTATAATCCAAATTTGTTCGGAGGTTGGCTTATCGCCGGATTCCCCGCATTAATAGGTGTTTTGGGATTATCAATTTATAAAAAGAATACATTTTTAGCTGTAATATCAGTAATATGTTCGATATTATGTGCTTATACAATATTTTTAACCGGGTGTAGAGGTGCATATCTCGCTTTGTTTTCAATAGTATTATCCGTTCTTATTAATACTTTTAAAAGAATTAAAGCATATTCGGGTGCATTTATTGCCTTGATTATTGCATTTTTGGCACTTAATCACGGTATATTAAAACGCTTAATGTCTATATTTATTATGCGGAATGATTCTTCGACTTCCTTTAGAATGAATGTTTATAACTCTGCTCTGCAAATGTTTCAAGATAACCCGTTTTTCGGCGTAGGCGTCGGAAATAAAGTTTTTAGAGAAATATACGGATTATACATGCTCTCTGGCTTTGACGCTTTAAGCTGTTACTGCGTTTTCCTTGAAATGGCTGTTGAAAGCGGTATATTCGCTTTGGTATCATTCCTTGCTTTTATTTTTTCATTGGTAATTGACAGTATTAAAAGACTTAAATCTAACGAATTACCTGAAAATAAAATAATAATTTTTACTGCTTTTACTGCTATAATAGCATTAATGGTACATGGAATATTTGATACCGTTTGGTTTAGACCTCAAATTCAATTTGTATTCTGGACTATGGCTTCAATTTTAACTGTTATACTTACAAAAGAGAAAATGGCGGAATGAATGAAAATACAT
>CANROV010000200.1 GCA_947632315.1 Candidatus Gastranaerophilales bacterium | reverse complement strand
ACATAATATAATACCTTCGGAGTTAACAAGGTTAGCTCCTTTTCTTTATAAGGCTTTTCATTTCTTATAGGAATTTTAAATCAATTTTAAGGCTTGTTATTTTCTCAGATGATAATTTATATATCCCCATACATAAAAACTCAAAGAAGGGGTATTACTTCTATCCCAGAATTGATATTTTTATATTTAATCTGTTTATATTAGATTATATGTTTTTATGATTTTTTATTTTAAATTGACAAAATATACCAAAAACAAGAAAAATTAAACCAATACTTAACAATAATATATCATTATTCATCTTTAATTATCCTTTGTTAAATTAAAAAGCTTTTGATTAATACTTATAACATTAATTATAAATAATAAATCAAAATAAATGCCAATTGTACATAAAATTATTTTTATATTTATTACTACATTTGTAAAAACAAAACCTATAATACCTGCCGTTAATGCTAATATTATTGTAATCAAATTACTTCGTAATGCTATTAAGTTTGATATTTGATAAGCTTTGTTATTTTCCATAGCATAATTATAACATAGATTCTTTAAAGAGGATAGAACACATCAAAAAGCATAAGGCTAACAGAAAAGTTAACACATAAAATATTTATTATTTATTGTAAAATTTTGTAAAACTTTTTTATTTATTTGTTTAACTATTTTTCTTATGGGTAGCTATTTTAGAACTAATTAGCATATTTTATCTAAGAACATATATCGACTAGAAACTTGACAAAATAGACTTGAAACTAACACAAAACATTGATAAACTAAATATATATAATTGAGCCGCCGATGACTGCATAGAATAGAGGGTGCAAGGGAAACTTACCTTTGCTAACACTATAAATTATCTAACAACTAAATAACAACAAACAAATAATTTATAATTAATTAATTTTATTTTGTTTTATTTTTATTATTTTTATTTTTTTTATTTATTAATTTAAACAACAAATAATCTTTATAGATTAAATTATTAATTTAATTTGTAGCTTTATGTTATAATAAATATATGGAAGAAATAAAACTACAGATTCAAAGTTTATACACATTAAGAAATACCTATATTAATATACTTGCTTTATTAATTGGTGGTGTTGTTGGTTTATGTTTTATTACAAATAAACAATTTATAGTTTATTTATTTTTATGGGCAGGCTGTTTTACCATTTTATTTATAAGTTTTATAATCTATACTTGTATAAATAAATTAGATAAACTATTTAAAGAATTAAAGGAAATAGAAAAATGATTGTATTTTATATTTTTATTTGTTTATCAATAGCAGGTTTTATTTATTTAGGTTTTAAATCTATTGAGATAAAATAAAACAACAAAATATATAACGGTATTACAGTTATTTTGTTACAATATCGTAACATATTCAAACTATTTGTTCATATTTTATGTTCAGGTTTTGTTAAAAACAATCTAAATATATTAGATTGTTATTTTATTAAAAATAGTTTTATAGGAAATTGAAGCATAAATTTTTTAATAGGTTAAAAGACTTATTGTTATTGCTTTTTAGTAATATCATAAATATAAGGTCTAAAAGTCCTATCCTGATTATGTTTCATTTGCTTATAGGAAATTTAAATCAATTTTATGGAGAGTTAATTATATAATAGGTATAAATAATCATCCTTATATATACCCCCTCTTAAAAATGATTTAAAAATGCTTTATTAAAAAATTAAATAAACAAATACAACCATTTAAATATTTTTTTGTTCTTTTAAAGAATCTATGGCGACATATCCTAAACATGCCGCAAAAATTATTAATAATATTAAACCGAATATCTGCATATTATTATTGCTCCAATCTGTTAATTAATAATGTAATCTTTTTAGATGTTTTATATGCCGTTGACAAGTATATAAAATCTAATGTCATTCCGACAACAAATAAAATTAAGTTTAAAGTGGAAAGGTTATAAAATAAACCAACTAAACCACCCGATAAAACAACCACTATTGAAAAATAAATATTTCTCAATGCAATTAAGTTATTTATTTCTTGCTTTATTTTTTCCATAGCTTTATTATATCACATTTTTTATTATTCATAGTAGTTTAATAAAAATAATAATGAGTGGTTTAAACTATTTTTAAAAAATAAAATTCCCCGTAAAAGGAAGAAGGGGAAAAACTAATTTTAACAATCAACTACATCTGTAGTATTTTATATATCATAATGTTCACTTTTTACATTCCTTTATGTATGGAGATAGGGGGGGGGTAAATATGGTGCAGATTTTTACGAGGGTATTATATACGTATTTTGTTGTGCCTGTTTCCCCGTTAGCCCCTTTGTATTTTGTGTTTTGTTATTTACTAATGGTTAGTTTTCTTTATTATGATTAATTTATTTGTACATAGTCAGTTCACACAGCCAAACATAAGTAAGAAGTAAGAAACAAAAGCTATTAACAACTAACTAACTTAAATAAACCAATGTAATTATAATTTGTTATTTTAATTTTTTTTTCTTCATTTGCTATATATTTTTTTGATTAAAGATTTAAATACTTATATTTATTAATGTTTTAGATTCTAAATACAGAACAAATAACATACAAATTGTCATAAAAGTTCATGAAGTTTGTAACAAAATTGACTATCAAAAATAAGTTTATATTCATGTAGCCAACATGCTTTCAGCCCTTTTATAACAAGGTTAAAAATAGAATTCACATAAAAAAGCACGCATGAAATTTAGTTTTTCAGGGTATTAAATTAGTGTAATGAAATAAGAGGTATTATAATATGTTTTTCTATACTAATAAATTTAAATTTATCATTTTATTATCAGCAATTAAACTAATTGATAAATATTCAGAAGAGTTTATAAAAGCTTTCAGGTTTGATTTATTTAACAAAACTCAAGAAGAACTAGACCATATGTTAACAGCCGAAGTATACGGGCTTGAAAATACATATAGACATCTAAACATAACTAAAAGGTAAGTTATGACAAATACAAATACAAAACATATGCTTATAACCACGCCTGAAATACACCGAGCTATTATATTTTTTAATTGGTGCTTTCCTGAATACGGAATACAAACAGTTTATAACATGAGGTTACAAAGTTTTTATGCTTATAGCAGTTCAAATAATGTTGATTTTAATATAATGCATAACCTCCGAGACAAAATAAAAGAATGGACTAACTACCCGACAGAAAAGCAACTTGAAGAAGCAAAGCAAAATTTAATAAAAGCACAAGAAATATATAACAAGTTAGTTAATGATATGAAAGAAAAAAAGGAAAGGTAGATTATTATGGCAACAGAACAAACAGAAATTATTATTACCCCGGAAATAGACAGGGCAATTTTATTTTTTAATTATTGTTTTCCAAAGATGAGAATTAAGACAGGTTTTAGCATAAATAAAAATG
>CANROV010000199.1 GCA_947632315.1 Candidatus Gastranaerophilales bacterium | reverse complement strand
ATCCTTTGTCAGAGTATTTGTGGTTATTGTCAATAACAGGATTGCCGTTTTTATCTCTTTGGATGGGCAGTTTCAATAAGGTATCTTTAATTAAATCCATTCTGTATGCTCTGCCGTAACAATATCTAATTCCTTCTTGTGCAAATAATGTTCTAAAAAAAAGACCTCTTTTTAAATTTAACCAATCAGCCCTTAATACAACCATATGATCTCCGGCTATAAATCGTTCATTTTGATAAAAACATGTTGCTGTTGTATCACCAATGGTTATGCAATTAGCTTCTTCCAATCCTTCATATTTGGTATTTTTATCCACCGTAATATCAACACCATTATTGCAATCCGTTCTGGATACAAAGTGAATGCCTTTTTCAACTTCAACAACTTCTTCTTTCGTATGTGCTTTAGCTTTATATATCGTGTTAAATAAATCAGATACTTTAAATTCTTCCCAGTTATAAACATTTAATTTCTTAACACTACTGTCTGTGATTTTTGTTGTAATTGGTTTATGATGTAATGATTTTATATAATCTTCCATTAATTGCCAATCCGGCACATAACCTTCATCTGAATATACCTTATTTTCATCAATATAAGGTTTATTATAATTATACTTAATCGGAAGTTTTATAATTTCATTTTCTAATTTGCTTTTAATTCTTGCTCTTCCGTAATTATATTTATAGTCTTCTTTATTTAATATTGTGGAAATAAACATATAATGATAAAAGTTAAGATTGTCATTTCTTAATGTATAAACCTTATTCCCGGTTGCAAAATCTTTAGGTTGATAGAAACTGTATATACCTTCTGCTCCGACAGTAAGACAATCCCCTTTAGTAATAGCTGACTGTTCAACTGATACATAGCCATCACAACCATTATTCATAGCACTTCTTGAAATAAAAGGGACTTCGCCTTCTTCCAATGTATCTTTAATTGATAAAGTTGTTGTGCAGCAATCTAATATTCTTCCTACAATAAACTCTTGCCAATCTTGTACATTCAATTCCATGTTTATGCCCCATTATTGCTTTCATAAACATTACCTTCTTTAACAAGGTATGATAGATAATTATTTAGTGTGCGTTGGAAGTCATCTGCTGTTAGTTTTGTATAGTCAGTCTTCATATATGCTTCACATAACCATTCATCATCGGCATTAACTTTCTCTACTGCTGATTTACCGTCAACAACTGCTTTTCTCTCAAACAAATCAAGCCATTCAGCTTCAATCTCTTTCCATCTTGAGATTGTGAAGTTACCTTTCTCATCTTTAACAAATTGTTCAACACGTCCTAAATTTTTCTTTTTAATAAATCCATCATCTTTACAATAGCCAAAGAAAGTACTTCTTACTGTTCCATCCGGTTTGATATGAGGCTGACCAAGTGTAAACAGCATACAACAAGCACAAACAGAAGAACCGGGATAAAATATCTCTGCCGGCAATGAAAACACTGCTTCCAGAGTATTATTTTCAAGTAATACCTCTTTTTCTTTAGTAATAAGATTTCCCGTACCAATCGCACATGCCAAAGGTAACAATACAGCTAATTTGACCGGTTTAGGTTGTTTTCCCTTTTTGACACGTTCGGTGTTGAGTTCTTTAATTACATCAGAAAAATAATGAACAAATACAAGGCCTTTTGTCGGGTCTTCTTTACCGTCTTTAGCATTTCCCCATTCTGATTTATAAGTGTTAGGTATACTAATAGGTTTTGCATTGTATGGCGGGTTCATCAAAATAATGTTAGGGTCAGCTTGTTTAATAAAGTCTTTATGGTCAAAACAACTTCCAAGCTTAATATTAGAATTACCGTCACCATGAATTAACATATTAGTAACAGAAAGTCCAAATGCTTTTTCTTCTGATTCAATACCATAAATATTGTTTTCTTTTACTTTCTCTTGAAGTTTTTTAGCTTGTTCTTCTGTTCTGCCATTTTTGCAATCCGCAAGTTCTTTAACCATCGCTTGAACCAAGAATGAAGCACTGCCACAGGTTCCGTCCATTACAACTTTTGTGCAATCAACTTCCGTTAATCTGCACATAAACTCTGTGATATGGTCCGGAGTAAAAGCTTGATTTTTATCCGCTTTCCCGGTGTACTTATTGAATGCAATAAAGAATAAATTAAGGATGTCTTGACCTTCTGAACTGTTAGTATCAATGTATTTGTATATATCCATTAAAATACTATCTATAATCTCAATCCAGTCTTTTTTCTTTAATGCTCTTACTTTCTGATTTTTTAATACACTGCTTTGTAATAATTCAATTTTCTTATTTTTGTTGTCAGACCCATCAAGCAGCTCTGTGAGCGTGTTTTCAATCCCGGCTATAATTTCTTTCTCGGATTTTAGCTTAAAGAAATCATTAATTTTATTCTTTAATTCCTCGTCAATTTTAGTTGCACCCAGCCGTTTTAATAAATCTTTAATATGCAGTAATACGGTTCCGACGAACTGGCTTCTTAATGCTTCCGCAATATCTTTCTTATGCAGTAATTCATTTAATGCATAGGTATTTTTTAAAACTTTTTCACGGTCATTCTGTTTGTTTAGATAGAACAAAGATTTATAATGTTCCATAGTATCAAGCACCGTTTCATCGGACAGTATATTGTTATCATCAATAACGGATTTCCAAACTTTTATTTTATCATTTTTAGTATTAGCAAGAATACATATAATCTTCTTATCAGAGTGTAATGCCTTTTCTTCTTCAAGATATTCTTTCAGCTGTTCAATATCTGCTTCTGCAAAGTTTTGCTTTGTTTCAATCAAAACAACAAAGTCTTCATCTTCAAATCTTAAATCCAGCTTGAAATGTTTTACTGCATGTCCTACAAGCTGTTCAAGTTTAGCTTTAGAAGCGGCTTCAACAACGTAACTGTATTCTCCGGCTTCTATATTGGAGGTAAGGTAATTACTACCAATTCTATCAATCATATCGTGTCTGTTCATAACAACTTCCTCCGGCAAAAAAATTGTATCAATTGATAGTATTTTGAACATCAATCAAAAAGTCGAATAAATTATGACACCACTCTCTACCCGGTTTTATAACATATTTGCTTCAATAGTTTTTGATTTTTTCATACAAAATGCGAATAGGCAAAAAATATTTTTAGCAATTTTATAAAGGAATAATACTTTATATGAAAAAAGGAGTTTTTTATGAATGAACCGCGTGTTACTTCATTAGGTTTAATATTTAAAAAAAATATACATGGGCAGACTTCTATTCCTAATAAAGGATTATACTCGATGTCACATGAAGCTGAATTATATAATATGCCTGCTTGGGAAAGATGCGGCAATAAAAGAATGACAAAATGGACGGAATTAGATTCTTTTGTAGCTTCTAAAATGGGATTTTCTATTACTTATGAGCGGGATGACGTTCGTAGAAAAGACATAAAATATATGTACAGATATTCTTCTAATATT
>CANROV010000198.1 GCA_947632315.1 Candidatus Gastranaerophilales bacterium | reverse complement strand
TTCGCTACGCTTCGCTGTCGCTCATTACGCCCTTCATACTTCGGGTTCACTCGCTTCGCTCGATTTCACCCTACGCACCGTCTAAATTTTGCTCCATTCGGGCTTGTCATTCGCTACGCTTCGCTGTCGCTCATTACGCCCTTCATACTTCGGGTTCACTCGCTTCGCTCGATTTCACCCTACGCACCGTCTAAATTTTGCTCCATTCGGGCTTGTCATTCGCTACGCTTCGCTGTCGCTCATTACGCCCTTCATACTTCGGGTTCACTCGCTTCGCTCGATTTCACCCTACGCAAAATTTAAAAAAAAAAGAAAAACTAAAAGTTTTTCTTTTCTTTTACAGCCTATATTTAGTTTTTAATAAATTATGTTTCATGATATTTCCCTATTTTTAAGTATTATCCGACCAAAGAAATTCAAAGTCAATCAAAAGAAACAGAAGTTTACAATAAAAAATATTAATCTATTTTATTCACCTGTAAGCTGATTTCTTATTTCTCGGTTCGTAATAAATTAATCAAGATTAATAAGAAAGGGATTTTATATGTTTTCACACGCTGATATTACTAAAGATTTATCGAGAGCAAAAAAATATTTTGAAGATATTGTTTCTTTTACCATAGGCCCGTTTTCACTTGATGAAATGATTGCACATAGAATTAATACAATGAATATTATTGATGTTAGAGAATATAACGACTACTTAGACGGGCATATTCCTTATGCTATCCATATTCCGTATAAAGAAGCTCAAGATCATGTTGATATGCTTGAAAAAGATAAAGTTAATGTAATCTATACATATTCTGACTCTTGCCCCAGAGCTTATAATACGGCACTTGTTTTGATAGAAAAACATTATCCGTGCGTTGTGTTAAGAGGCGGATTTAAAGAATGGAAAAAATTTGATTTCGATATTATTAAAACAAATTCTGATGATTATGACGAATCTGACAAGGAAGATAAATAAATTAGTGCTTATGCTCTCTTAAAACAGCAAGAGCTTCACAATATATTTCCATATCAAGATTAAGTTCTTTTGCACGTTTTTCCATGTACGCAATTTGTTCATAAATTTTCGGGGTAAAATCAGGCTGATGAGTATTGTACCAATCCTGTTCAACACTAAGACTTACAGCCTTTACCCCGTTTTTTACCACTTCTTCAAACCATTTATTTATTTCTTCGTAATTATCATTTACTTCCGGATATAAAATAAACTTAACTTTTATTAAATTAGGCGCTGATTGAGCTTTAGCGTATTTTCTTATATTCTCCCAAACTTTTTTATATGTTTTAACCCCTTTAATTTTTTCATAAGTGGCTTGACAGCCTGCGTCGGTTGAAATGACAAGACTTATTGCGCCAAGTTTTAAGCCTTTTTCAATACTTCTTGAATATTTTATTCCTGAAGAATTTATTCTTATGTTCTTACATCCTTTTTCCAGAAAAAGGTCGATAAGTTTGTCAAAATCCTTTAATATTGTAGGCTCTCCGCCTCCAAAAATTATGCAGGATTCTTCTGTCTTTTTTATTACCCCTTTTTTAAACATATCTTTTATAATGGGATATAAAGGGTACTCTTTATAAGCATTGAAAGCTTTTTTATTATCTTTTGTATAACAATATGTACAATTACAGTTGCATTTTGTCCAGTGATTAAGCGTAAAATGATTTATATAGTTTTCTTCATCCCATTCTTTTTCTTGTAAATATATGCAATCTTTGCAAGCGTCAAGGTATTCGCCTCTTTTGTGCATTGATTTCAGCTTGTCTTTTATTTTGAAAATTTCGTTCCAGTCTAACAATTCACCATGATAATTTTCTTTTATTGTTGTTTGATATTCTGTCGGTCTGCCTTGTAAATACCCGTAACAGCATATCCTGAGATTGTCAGTTCTGAATTCTATACCCCTGTTTACCCATTGACAGCTTTTATATTGCATTAATCTTATTTCCTTTATAATACTTTACTTAATTATATCATTAACTGGCAATTTTTTTGAAAATCTGCTTTTATATTAGTATGACCGAAGAAAAAATTGTTAAGTTGAATATTGAAAAAAATACTAAACAGGAAAATGAAGCGGAAAATCAGACTAAAAAAACGCTTCATACAAATCCTATTGTGAAAAAAATGATTTTAGCTACGTTCAAAACTAAAAATATGAAGTTTAAATTTAAAGATTTGTTCAGATAATCTTTACTGTGTAAAATTGATTTATGTACAGAAAAAAATTTATTGATTTATATCTGAAAAATAACTTTCCCTTTGATGAGGCAAAATCGGAAATTGATTTCGTTTTAGATGTGCTTTTTAACTACACAAATAAAGATTTTTGTTTGGGAAAAATATTAAATAATAATCAAACAGAAAAAGCTTTAAAGGTTTTTAATGAAAGAGTAATGTCAAAACGCCCGATACAGCAAATAGTATCGTGTGCATATTTCTATGGCAGAAAATTTTTTGTTAATGAAAATACACTTATTCCAAGACCTGAAACAGAATTATTGGTTAAAGAAGTTCTTGATTATTCAAAATGTATGAAAAAGATTAAAGTTCTTGATATAGGAACGGGAACAGGGTGCATTCCGATTACTCTTGTCCTTGAAAATTCCGATATTACCGCACATTCTGTCGATATATCTGATAAAGCAATTGAAACGGCAAAAAAAAATGCTCTTTTCCATAATGTATATGAAAAAGTTAAATTTTTTAAATCGGATTTGTTTGAAAATGTGAATGAAAAATATGATATTATAGTTTCTAATCCGCCTTATATACCTCTAAAAGATAAAAACAGCCTGCAAAGTGAGGTTAGAGATTTTGACCCGTCTGTTGCACTTTTCTCGGAAGATGATTTGGGGGTTCAATTTTATGAAAAAATAATTCCGAATGCTTGGGATTATTTATTGCCAAATGGTTTGATAGCTTTTGAATTCGGCATTAATCAAGCAGATATTATTTATAATATTCTAAAAAATAACGGCTTTAAAAATATAAAAATAAAAAAAGACTTAAATTCAACGGATAGAATAATTTCTGCTGTAAAATAAAATTGATAATCTGTTTAATTTATAGTAATATTAGAAAAAAAGTAAATACAGTTTAAAGGAAAGAAGGTAGAGTATGTCAAAGTTTGTATGTAGTGTTTGCGGTTATACGGTAGAAGGGGATAAAGCTCCCGAAAAATGCCCTATGTGCGGTGTATCAGGTGACAAATTTAATAAATTGGATGATAATAAAGGTTTAACCTGGGTAACAGAACATGTTATCGGTGTGGCAAAAGGTGTTGACGCTCAAGTTCTGCAAGGATTGAAAGACCACTCTATGGGAGAATGCACTGAAGTCGGCATGTACCTCGCTATGAGCAGACAAGCTGAAAGAGAAGGTTATCCTGAAGTTGCGGAAGCATATAAAAGATATGCATTTGAAGAAGCGGAACATGCCGCTAAATTCGCTGAATTGTTAGGCGAAGTTG
>CANROV010000197.1 GCA_947632315.1 Candidatus Gastranaerophilales bacterium | reverse complement strand
CTCAGGGGATGACAGTTTAACACTTCCAATGATGTCATTGGGGGCTTATGGTGTAATAAGTGTTGCTTCGCATATAAAAGGCCTTGAAATAAAAAATATGATAAGATTATTTAAAGAAGGTAATATAAATGAAGCAATAAAGGTTCATTTGTATTTATATCCTTTATTCAAAAAACTATTTATGGCACCTAATCCTGTACCTGTTAAAACGGCACTTAATTATTTTAATATAATTAATGATTATGTAAGAAGTCCATTGATAGTATTGGATAAACAGGAACGTGAAGAGTTAATATCTGTATTAAAAAAATATGAATAGAATATTCTCTTAAATAATTAGCGGAGCAAAATTGTTAAATAAACTAAAAGAAAAATTAAATAAAAAAAGAATCGGATATAATTTATCTGAAACACTTATTGTAATGGTTGTTATAGGTGTAATATTTACTATATCTTTTGGAACAATTGTCGCTGATTATAATAAAAATCAAACAACAGTAAGATTAAATAAGCTTTATAACACTTTTTCCGATGCGGTAAAATTATCGGTAAAAGATAATGGGTCAGTTGATTCTTGGCTTATAGATGATGGTATAAGTGATTATTCTTCTTATAATTTCTTTAACAGATATTTAAAAGACTATCTTTTGCTTACAAGAGACTGCAAAAATTCAGTCATGGACACTTGTAATTATAATTTTAAAGAATTAAACGGGCAGGAAAAAGAATTAAATTCTTCCTGGACAAGATTTTATTTGAGTGACGGAACATTTATTGCACTTCAAACAAATGGCAACGATAGATATAAAGTAGTGTATTTCTATTTTGATACAAACGGAAAAAAACGTTTGAATGTTGTAGCCCGAGATATTTTTATATATGAACTTTGGATACAAAATTATGATCATCCGGATTATGAAGGGCAAATTTTCCCATACGGCCATCAATATACTCGTGCGGAATTAATATCAAAAGATAATCCTAATAATTGTAACAGTTCTAAAAATGGAAATTATTGTGCCGCATTAATCATGAAAGACGGATGGAGGATAATAGAAGGTTATCCTTGGGCGCAAGCAAGATATAATGTTAATTAACAAGATTAAATATTTTATTGCATATAGTAAAAATTGATTCAGCTTGTTCAAAATTTATCATATTAGCACCATCGCAAAGTGCTGTTTCGGGTTTTGGATGTACTTCAAAGAACAAAGCATTGGCACCTGCTGCAACAGCTGATTTCGCTAAAATCGGAACAAATTCCCTTTCCCCTGATGAACTGTCTCCGCAGCCTCCGGGCAGTTGTACACTGTGGGTTGCATCAAATACTACGGGATATCCCATTTTCTGTATTATCGGAATGGAACGCATATCTGATACTAAGTTATTATAACCGAATGTAACTCCTCTTTCCGTAATCAAGATATTAGAATTACCTGATTCAATAACCTTTTGTGCAATAGATTCCATTTGATACGGAGCAAGAAATTGACCTTTTTTTATATTAACAATTTTACCTGTTTTAGCCGCAGCAATAAGTAAATCGGTTTGACGGCAAAGAAATGCCGGAATTTGAAGTATATCGGCAACTTCTGACGCTAATTGAGCTTCTTGTGGAGCATGAATATCTGTTACTATCGGTAAATCAAATTCTTGTTTTACTTGATTTAAAATATCAAGCCCTTCTTGTATTCCCAGTCCTCTATAAGACTTAATTGAGCTTCTGTTTGCTTTATCGTAAGATGTTTTGAATATAAAATTTATATTTAATTTAGATGTCAGATTTTTAAGAAATTCGGCTGTTTTAAAAGAAATATCTTTAGATTCCGTTGCACAAGGCCCCGCCATGATTGTTAATGTTGTTCCGCCTATTTCAAAATCTTTTAAACGAACCTTATTCAGCATATACACCTCAAGTTAATATTTAATAATGTAATTTTACAAAAAAATTTAACTTTAAACAAGATTGTTATTGAGTAAAAAATAATATAATGATAACATTATATTATGTATAAAAGCTGTCATTTAATACAACATGGATTATGCTTCTTCAATAATTTGCTGGCATCTTGCTGTTTCTCTCCGGTAGATCAGATTAACGGGCAAATTCCGCCTTTGATTCAGGATAATTATTGGGGTGAAATTATTCCTGTTGACGAACTATTTAAACGCATGGATAAGTATTCTGATATATTTAAATCCGGCGGATGTCCCAATGAGTGTAAAAATTGTTATAAAATTGAAGAAAAAGATTGGACTGATGAAAGATATATTGATCAAATTACTATAACGCATTTTTCTATGTGTAATGCAGATTGTGTTTATTGTACAAATAACAATGAGCGCTGGGAAAGAACTCCTAATACATATAGTATAATCCCCATACTTAAATATTTAAAAGAGCAGGGAATAATAAGAAAAGGCTGTGAATTTCATATTGGAGGCGGTGAATTTACAATTTACCGTGAGTGTGATGAATTATTAGAGCTTTTTGCTATTAATAATTTCGCCAGAGTTTTTGTTCCTACCAATGCAATAAAATATTCTCATAATTTATTCAGAGCTATGGATGAAGCAACTACTTATATTATTGTTTCTCTTGATTCAGGTTCCAGAAAGACTTATAAAAAAATAAAAAGAGTTGATTCTTTTAATCAAGTTATGGATAGCTTAAAAAAATATGCGGCAACGGATAAATCAAAAGAGGCTATCAGACTTAAATATATCATTGTTCCCACTTATAATGATAATATGGGTGAATTTAAAAAATTCCTTAAAATTGCAAAAAATCTCGGCGTTAGAAATTTAATAATAGATATTGACGCAAGATATTCCCGAATTAATAATTACAAAATTGATGATTATTTTATTAATCTTGCTTATAAAATGAATGATTTGGCTTTAAAACAAAATTTTATAACTGAATTTTACTGTTTCTTTTTCCATAATACAAATAATAAAACCGTAAAAAAAGATAATTTTATAACAAGTTTTATTAAATCAATTAAATTTAAATATTTTGATGAAGATTTAAAAAGAATATATTCTGAAAGACGTTACTGTAATACTTATGGTAATATTGCAAAACAAAAAAAAAATTAGTAAAGATTATTTTCAAGCCAATTTTTTATATGTGAATTTATGTTTGATGAAAAATAAACATTTTTATTCCTTAAACTGTTAAAATATTCTAAAACTTCCTTTAATTCTTTAGAAACAGGTTTATTAAAGTTCTCATTCATCCAATAAAATTCAACATTAATTTCAATTGAACTGCATCCTATATTAGATGCTCTTTTAATAAATTCTTTTGCTTCTTTTAAATTGTCGTTTATTCCGGGGATAATTATATATTTAATGGTAACTTGTGATTTTGGATTTTTCTTTTCTGCCTTTATATATTTTTTAAGGTTGTTCCATACATTATCAAAACCTTTTACTCTCTTAATTTTTTCATAAGTTTTCTTAGTTCCTGCATCAACAGAA
>CANROV010000196.1 GCA_947632315.1 Candidatus Gastranaerophilales bacterium | reverse complement strand
AAATATTATACTGGCTGTTAACAATATCGGATTATGAAATTCTTTTTTACTTATTAGATAAAATATAAGTACTATAGGTAAAAATACAAAAATAAATGTCATTGAACTAAAAAGCATAGTTATTTCCCCATTGATTTCTCTGCTAAATCAGGCAGATTACGTTCAACTACTTCTAAAACAATTATATTAGCATTTTCCATTGAATTGGGTATTACTTTATATATCTTTAAAAATTTGGAAGTTTTGAATGATTTTGTAATGTATGGAATAAGTGAATCTGAAAATGAATCTCTAAAAAATAAAATATTATATTTTAACGAATTATTTTGACAAGTAATTATTTCTTCGGTCATATCTTTATTTGTACAATTTGCGGTATTTGATATCTTTGGTATCTTGTATATTGTTTTATCAACTTTTTTGAAGTGTGAAGGTGTCATTTTATACAAATCCCCTTCATTTGTTGTTTCTATGTATTTATCAGTAGTATATATCGGAATTTCTTTATAATATTTTTTTATTTCATTCATTATTTCAAGATAAGCGTAATATGCTCCTAACTCATTCCAATGAGTATCTTGTTTCCAATACAATAATCCTTTGTCTTTGTTTTTTATTAACCAATCTTTAGGATATATAACATTAATATTTGAATTTTTATCTAAGTATTCTATTAATTGTTCAGCTTTTGATATATTTTTTGTTCGTTTAATATTATCGGAATAGTATTCATTGTATATTTTTGATTTATCAGGTGCTATTAGAAAAAAGAAATGTTTGTTATGTGATTTGCAATAATTATCAATTTCGAGCAAATAATTTGTAATTTTAATTAATTCATCTTCAGTAAAAATAGTTGAATTTGTATAACTTTCAACTGCTCTTGGAATTGCATAGAATAGCCAGCCGTCTTTTCCTTTTATTACCCCTTTGGTTTTCCAATTTTTTGTAAATATCCATTTTTTATCATATATTTTTATAAAAGTCTCTCTTAAGAAAAATCTGTCATTAAACCAAGCTTCAAAATTTTCTCCGAATTTTAAATTTAATTCATTATTTTCATTTATCAGCGGTTTAAAAACGGCTAGTGTTCTATTTTCTTTTTCAGATATAGATTCATTATTAATATATGACATTGGAATAAAAAGAAATATAAAGAATATACTTAAAAATACTATTTCTATCCTTGATTTTTCTCCTATGGTATTAAATTCGGCGGCATAATTTGATAATTTATAGGCAAACAGATAAGTTATTATTACAAGTATAATTAACATTTTAAAATCAAATTTTGTACTTGTTCTGATATTTAATGTATCTTTGTAAGTTAATTTTATTATATTATCTGTGGGAATTAGCATTAATTCATTATTAATTATTTTAGATTCGGCTCCGGATACATTAATTTTTTTAAAATCTTTAATTATATATTTCCCATTTTTTAAGGATATACTTTTTATTATTAACGGCTTGGCTTTTGTTGGTGTCGTTATAATAATTTTTAATTTTTTGGGAAATTTTATATTCTTTATTTCAAAATGTATTGTAGAACAGTTAATATTATTTACGTCTGTATCTTTTTTACTTATTCTTTTAAATTCATCATTGTTTTTTTTATTTAATTGGACTTCAATATTACATGGATTTTTTGATTCTAGTTGTATGTCAACAATCATTGGTTTAAAAATTAACCAAAAATTGTGAGTCATTATAACTACTATAATTGTAAATAATATTGCAATTATTGTTCTTTTTTTTATATTTATTTTCATTATTAATTACCAATTAATAAAAATATTAACTGTTTTAATAATAACAAAAAAATATAAATTAAAAAGTTACGGCTGATTGAACACCTTTATTGTTAGACGGAGTCCCAGATAGACTCATAGTAAATCCGAATGTATTTATTCCTTCGGGTAGCGAGCTGTATAATAACTTGCCTCCGTTCAGTTCAAGCAGGGAATTTGATAAGTAAAGCCCTAATCCTGTAGATAGTCCGTCTGTTTTTTGCGTGAATACTTTATTTTTGTCAAATATACATTTTAAAACTTCATCGGATAAATATTTCCCTTCATTCTTGACTCTGAAAATAAAATTGCTTCCTTCCAAATCTGTTTCAATTGTTATTACTGAATTTTCTCTGCTGTGATTTACAGCATTCATTATTAGATTTGAAATAATTCTTTTTATATGCATTTTATCGGCTTTTATATAAATTCTTAAAGCTTTATTATTGAATTCAAATATATGTTTTTTTGAATTAATGGCAAGTTTATTTTCTCTGAAAATATCTTTTACTAGTTCATTTATATCAAAAGAGGATATATTTATTGCAATTTTTTTATTATCAAACTTATAAAGCCAGAGCATATTTATAAGCATATCAAGCATATTATTGCAGGAGCATAATATATCATTTAAAAAGCTTCTTTGTGATTCATTAATTTCGCCGAATTTACCGTTTAACAACAGCTCTATTGCTTTTATCTGCGCTACTGCAGGAGTTTTTAAATCATGCGTTAACGTAGCTATTATGTTATTATTTTTTTCTTTTGTTATATCGTCAGGATTGTCATTTTTAATAAAAACAGCAATTTGTTTTGTGTTATCTTCAGGATTTTCAATCAAAGTTTTATATATTTTAAATTTTTTCTTTTCTTCCCCTGTTTCCATTTCTTTATCTATTATAAGATTTTCACCTGTTTCAAGAATCTTTAAATCTTCTTCGTTTGTTTTATTTATATTAATTTTTGAGTAAAAAATATTACTTATTTCCTCAATATTTTGTAAATGATTAAATTTAAAGAGTTTAAAAAATTCTCTGTTTGCGATTTTAATATTATTATTAAAATCTTTAATAAAAGCTGCAATTGGAAGCGTTTCAATTATTTTAATTAATTCATTATGATTTAAATTAAATATTTCATTTCTGTTCATTATTCGGCTGTCTCCCACGATTACATGAATAAAATAATATAAGCGGAAAAAGCTTGCCATAAGACAGTTGGCTAATTGTAATTGTAAATTTTTAATATTAAAAAATATTAAATCATGCTTGTATAATTTGTAATAACTCATCATATTTATGTAATACTAAAAGAGGGTTTACAAAATAAATAGAAAGAAATATATGCAAGTAAATAATGTTTCATTTGGTAAAGTGGTATCAGTATCGGCAAAACCTTCCAAATTGAAAAGAATAAATAATATGGTTGATATATTAAACAAAAAACAGCCTATGAAAGTATATGATGTAACTTATATATATAAAAACATTTCAGGCCGCGGAGTTATGGCAAAAGCTGCGGCAAGAGGGGAAAATATAGAAATGTATGTTCTTGGGGATGATGTAGAAAAAATATATAGTGGTGAAAAAGGCTGGAAATCTGTTTATGATATAGCTTCTTCAAAAATACAAAACTATATTGATGCAAGAAAAATGGCTCCTGTTAATGCTGCGATGTTAATATTAAATGCTTAATATAATAAAAAGAAGGAAAATGTATGTTTAAAAATTTTTTTAATG
>CANROV010000195.1 GCA_947632315.1 Candidatus Gastranaerophilales bacterium | reverse complement strand
CCTAAGGCTCCGCTAAAAGGCGCTCCGCCCTGCCATTGTATCGTTAAGCATTAAAACGAAACAAAATACAGGCTTTCAGATTTTTCATTTTTTACTTTTTTTATAAGATAAACATTCTATTATATTTAATTTATTTTTACTATCTATAAAATACCATAGACATTATCAAAACCTTTGCTATAATGTGAATATGAAAAAGTTTATTTTAATTATTTTATTTTTTATATTTACATTATTTATCCTGCCTGTAAGGGCTGATATAATTCCTTTAAGTTCTAAAAGTATAAAATATTACGGCATAGGGCTGTTAAACATGCCCAAAAGTTATGTTGTATACCAATATCCTTATACTGACTCAAAAATTTTACGTGAAGTAAACTATGAAAGCATAAAAAAATCTGCGATAGTTAATACAATTGATATGCGAAAAGTTTCTTATGTTGCATACGTTCCGAATCAAAATATTGCACTGCTTACAGTAGATACGAATCCGGGTAACGACTGGTACTGTGTATTTCTAGACCAAGAAACGGGAGAAACAGGCTGGGTATACAACCCTGATAAAGAAGCTTTTTTCACCTATAGAGGACTATTCTATAAATACGGCAAAAAATACGGAATAAGAATGTTTAACGACCTACCCAAAGACAAAAAAGTTTTATATGCTAAAGAAGAACTCAATTCTCAAGTATTAGAAGAATTAAATTATCCTAAATTTATATCATTTACGGTAATAAGAGGAAATTGGCTTTTAGCTTCCGTTAACGATATGACAAAACAGGCAAAAGTAGGATGGTTCAACTGGAGAAATGATGACGGAACATTAAATATGTTTCCTAACCTAAGCGAACAGCCTTAGTTACATTTATGCTGTTTTTATCCGCATTTTCTGATGATTTATTCTGCTTTTCAAAAGAATCCGAAAAGCTGTATTGGTCATCTTTTCTACCCGAACACGGAACAGCCGGATAAACATTTTTAACCCTTAATACAAAATTTCTTATCTCCATAGTGTTTATAATAAAAAAAAGACAATTATAAAATTGCCTTTTTTTAATTTTTTTTACAATAATCATTAAACATTATCTTTATTATGAACAGGTAAAGAAGCTGAATACTCAGCTAAAATTCTTGCTATATCAGCCCCCTTAATGACAACTTCCAAAATCAGCTGAACATTAATTAATATCTTATCAGTATATTCAAGTTCATCAGTATCAAAGACTTCAAATTCAAGGAAATCATAACCGACATAATTAATTCTGCCGTAACCTTCACATGTTCCCCATTTCATAAAAACAAGCTGTTTTTCAAATAATTTAAGTTTGTCCGCTAATCTCATTTTTATCTCCTAGTCTATTAATATGATAATGATTTTATACAATTAAGTCAAATAAACAACAGATTATATTTGTAAATTTTTTATAAATGAAACAATAAAATTGACAACAAAAAATTCTTAGAATACTTATAAATGTGTAAATAAATAAGGTAAAAATTATGAATATAAACAAAATATCTTTTAACGCACCCCAAAATTATCGTCAAACAAAACCTCAATACATACGAAATTTCGGAAATAATTTTGATACGGTAGAATTTACAACAAAAAAAGCCATTGAAAGCCCTAAAAATAAGCTAATAAAAGATTTAAACAATATTAAATTTTTAGAAAGTATATTTATAAATCCTGAAAACAAATTGGGAGAAGGTTTTTCACACAAGGTATATTCAATTCCCAATAATGACAATTATGTTTTAAGAGTATCGAGCAATTTTGACCCGTCAGCAATTGATTTTTCATCATTATCAATAAGAGATACAGAAGATAAAAATTTAAATATTAATATAGGACAAGATGTAGCAGACCTAATATTTAACAGGAAAGATACAGATTACATGCCGGAAAGAGTAAGTATTTTAAAAAAACAAACAGGTAAATCTGTAGGAGTTGCGCCTTGGCAGACTATGGTCTATCCTGATACCAATATTTTACGTCCCGGGCAAACTAACTATGAATCAGTTGAAAATAAAACAAAATATGCTTCATCGTTAAAAGCATTGGCAAAAATGCCCGTATCAGCTTATGAAAATTTCTTAAATAATATTACAGAAGCCGCTAAACACGGATATTCATTCGATTACCTCAATTCAAATAATATATTATACGATGAAGAATCACAATCCCTCAATTTAATCGATATGGAAAAAGGTGGTAATTATCTAAACTATGCAAATGTTTTATACGCATTAACCAATATTTCTTATTATAATACTTATGTAAGCCGGTTTGAAAATCCTGTAAGTGATGAAGAAATAAACCAAGTTACTCAAGATACTATTACCATAATTGATAAATATTTACAGGCATTGAAAAATAAAAATCTCAAAATAAATCGAAATGATTGTGCAATTGAAACTATACAATTATTCTCAAGTTTTCCAATGAAAATATACTGTAACAACTTTGATATGAATGCTGTTTGGAAAAAACTTGAAAGTATGGGTGTTTTAATCAAAAAATAAATTTTTATAAAAATGTAAATTTTATTATTATTATCGTAACAAATTAAATAAAATTATTTTGTTTAAGTCTTGTCTTTGGTATATTCAATAAAAAAGGAATTAATCGTGACGGATACAATAAGTCAAAGTATTGAGCCGAAAATAAAATTTCATAATTCATATATTTCTAACCCTGTTAATAAATTACATGATATTGAAATTAGCTTGTTAAGAATTTTTGAAGAAGAAATACATTCAAAGACCCCTGTAATTATAGAGTATAAAAAAGAAGCAATAACCAAGCTGGCAAAATTTATAGCCGGTAATATAAAAAGATGTGCTTCTATTGGTATAGCAGGTGAAACAGCAAGCGGAAAATCAACAATAACACTTGATATTATTGATACTATAGAAGTTTTTGCAAGTGTATACAATATCAAAAATGTTTTAACAAGAGTTAATACAGATGATTATTACTATGACCGTTCCGAGGAAGTAAAAAAAGCTGGCGGAATAGGTGAATTTGCCAAAAATTACGACTTTGATATTCCTGAAGCATTAGAATTAAGTTTAATGAAAGAACATATATTCCAATTATTGGCAGGAAAAAGCGTAATGCTTCCAAAGTACGATATGTCAGGCACCACAATAAGAATAGATAATGCAGTCAGCGCTCATCCTTCCAAAATTATCATTTCGGAAGGTTTATTTACTCTGACTGATAAGATTAAAGATGCTTTTGACTTCAAGCTTTATGTTGATATAAAAAGCGAGATACAAAAAGAACGATTTTTTATCAGGGCAAATGAAAGAGGATTAGGAGAAGGCGCTGACAGGATATATAAAAATGCTTCAGAAAAAGCAAAAATATATATTCATCCTTCAAGAAAAACCGCTGATATAGTTATATCGGGCGAAGCCGAAAGAACAAAATATAAGATATTTTTAAATAAAATTTTATCCGTAATAGAGCAGGTTCATTATTCAAAACAGGTCAGATAAATGAGTATATGTATATATCCCGGGACATTT
>CANROV010000194.1 GCA_947632315.1 Candidatus Gastranaerophilales bacterium | reverse complement strand
ATTAATTTTTGCAATATTAATTAATTTTTCTTAATGTTTATATTCAAAAAGACCTCCGATTTTTTCGGAGGTCTTTCTTGTAAATCATATAATTTACAGCTATAATTATTTTATGGATAATTTAGATTTAATTTTAAAAAATTTAACCGGTAAGGATGAAATTAAAGCTCAACAGGCTGCTGATTATTTGATTAATAATTCACAGATTGAACTTTTCCGTTTGCTTGTTGATAAAACGGATTTTTTATTTGATTTCGTTAGAAATAATGTGTTTAATAGAATTGAAAAAGCTGTTAATAAAAATAATTTTATTAATATTTTAAATTTATTTGAGTTGTATTCTCCTTATTATGATGATTTATTTGCTTCAATCTTGGCTAAGCATGCTAATGAAGATTTAACTGATAAGATTTTTGAACTACTTGAAACAGGTTCAATTTCACAAAAAACTTATTCGGCAAAATATTTTTCTTATATTCCTGATACTGTTGCTTTAGAGCTTTTAAATAAATATGCATTTTGTGATGATGAGTATTTAAGTACTAATTCTGCTGAAGCTTTGGGACAAATGCAAGATGATATCTCTTATGATACTGCACTTTCTCTCCTTTCCGGCAGTGATGATTTTGAAAAGCTTAAAGCGGTCAGATTCTTTTCTGCTTATGCTCGTAATATTCCTTTGGAGGATATTTTTAATGCATTAATTAATTCTAAAATTCCCGAAAATATTGCGGGTCAAATTCCTTATATGGTTAGTCTTTCAGAATTAATTTCCTCTGATAATACTATAAACATGGCTTTGACCGTTTTAAATTATATTCTTTCCGGGTTGGGTGAAATTTTGCCCCTCGCTGATGTTTTCCAATTTGAATTATATGATATTTTTGAATTTCTGCTTAAGAAAAATTCAGACTCAAATACTTATGAAAGTAAAATTGCACTTGTACTTTTAAAATCTTATTTGAAATTTAATTTATTTAATGATAATCAAGAGTACGTTTTTGATGAAGACAAAGATACAAAATATGAAGTTTCTTCTATTTTTAAACTTCTTCAATCTAAAAATAAAGATTTTTGGAGCAGACAAAAAGATTTTCTCTTAAATATTTTTAATGAAAATAATTTTCAGGATATTATTTCTGCGTTCCATATTGTTTCTGAAATGAAAATTTCTGCTGCTCTTCCTTATATAATTATTCTTACTGATTCCGATAATGAAATAATTGTTTCAGAAGCTTTAAGTACCCTAAAAGCCCTTGATTCATTATCTTCTGTTAATATTAATTTAATATTGGGAAAAATTAAAAACCCTAATATTAAAGCATTTATTGAAAGTTTAAATAATTAATATGTTATTTTACTAAAATCTCCTATTTTATCAAATTTTTGTTTGATTTTATTTAACATATTAATTCTGTTCTGTTTGATTATTTCATCTTTATCCATTACAAGTACTTTTTCAAAGAACTCTGAAATGTACGGAACTAATTTTTGAAGTTCAGAAATCAATTCGGGGTAGGTTAATATATTTTCATCAATTTTTTGAGCTTCATTCCATAACCTTATTTCTTCCGGAGTTGTTAATAAACTTTCTTTTATGCCTTCCGTTACTTTTTCATTTTTTATTATTCTTATAATTCTGTTTATAGCTTCATGAAATTGTCCATAGTCTTTTTTATTTATCAATTCATTGATTAAATTTAATCTTGTTATAAAATCTTTTAAGTCTGATAATACATCTTTTCTGCTTATCGCTGATTCCAGTACATCGTGCTTGTATTTATCAGATAATAATATTATCAATCTTTGTTCAAAAAATTCTTTTATATTTTTATATAATTCATTTGGATTTTCAGATTTTACATATAAAAGTTCTATTGTTTTATTTAAAAGCTTTGATAAGTTTATTTTCAAATCTGTTTGTAAAATTGTTTTAAGTATACCTAATGTCGCACGTCTGACACCTAATGGGTCTTGTGATCCTGATATTTTTTTACCGTCAGCAAATACTGTTACTATTGTATCCATTTTGTCGGCAATTCCAACTAGCTGACCTTCTATTCCTTTTGCAATCTCAGAATCTGCATTTAACGGGTAATAATGTTCTTTTATACCTTCAATTACTTCTTTATTTTCACCGCTTCTTTTTGCGTAATCAGAACCTATATATCCTTGTAATTCAGTAAATTCAAATACTAATTTTGTTACTAAATCAGCTTTGCATAATAATGCCGTTCTTTCTACAGTCTTAACAGGTGCATTAACTTCTTGTGCCAGCATTTTTGATAATTCAACTATTCTTGTCGTCTTATCGTATACACTTCCATATCCTTTCTGGAATGTTACACCCTTTAATTCATCCAGATATTCAATTAAAGGCTTTTGGGTATCTTCTTCCACAAAAAATTTGGCATCTTCTAATCTTGCTCTTACTACTCTTTCATTACCTGCTTTTATATTGTCAAAAGTATCTCCGACATAGTTGCTTATTGTAATGAATTTATTTAATAATTTACCATCCTTATATAACGGAAAATATCTTTGATGTACTGCCATTACCGTTACTGTTACTTTTTCAGGGATTTCAAGATATTTTTCTTCAAATTCGCATATTACAGGTATCGGCCATTCCGTTATAAATGTTACTTCTTCCAATAAATCTTTATCAATTACAATTTCGGCTCCTATTTCAAAAGCTTTTTCTTTCGCCAGTTTCTCTATGACTGCTTTCCTCTTTTCAACATCAGCTATAACTTTGGCTTCTTCCAGTTTGTTTAAGTATTCATCGGGTGTATTTATTATTACTTCTGTTTTTGAGAATCTGTGACCTCTTGTTTTATTTGAGCTTTTTATTCCTGCTAATTCAAATTCTACAATTTCATTATTAAAAATAGATAAAATCCACCTGATTGGTCTTTGGAATTTTATATCTAAATCAGCCCAGCGCATAAAATGGGTGCCTTTTAATTTTAAGATTATTTGCGGAACAGAGGCTTTTAATAATTCTTTCGTGTCTTTTCCTTTTTGTTCTATTTTTGCCCATACATAGTTATCTTGTTTAAATAAATTTTCAGGGCTTATTCCGTTCTTATTTGCAAAACCTAATCCAGCTTTAGTTAAATTGCCGTTTCCATCATAAGCGATTGTGGCTATTGGCCCTTTTATTGTCTTTTGGGTGTCTTCTTGTTTCGCTTGTATGTCCTCAATTAAAACAGCTAATCGCCTTGGTGTTGCGTATATTTTTATTCCTCCGAACTTTATTTCGTTTTCACTTAAAAGTTTTGTAAATTCGGTTTTTAACTGCTCAATTGCAGATGGGATAAATTTATATGCAAGTTCTTCAGTTCCTATTTCAAGTAAGTATTTATTCATATTTGCCCCTATTTTATGCTGTTTAAGTTAATTATATTCCAAAAATATATTTAGTAAAATATTATTAACTTAGAGTGTTGCAATTTTTTTTCGCTTAGCTTATAATAATTTTGCAGTTGGGATCGTAGCTCAGTCTGGTTAGAGCGTCTGCCTGTCACGCAGAAGGTCGCGAGTTCGAGCCTCGTCGG
>CANROV010000193.1 GCA_947632315.1 Candidatus Gastranaerophilales bacterium | reverse complement strand
GTTCAGGTCCCGGTTCAGGCCCAGGTTCGGGTGCAGGTTCAGGCCCCGGGTCTGTAATTCCCGGATTGGGTTCCGGTGTGTTCGTAATTGTGTTTTGAGCCGGCGTTTCAGGTTCCTTTGGATTCTTCCACTCATCATACGCTTTTAAGAATGCTTCAATATCATTTTCATTTATTACATTATCATTTACTTTGACGTTTCCGTCCTTATCTGTTCCGCATTCACCTGTTTTAGCTTCTTTTTCATTACCAAATTCCGCTAATAGCTGAATAGCTTCTTCCGTAACTTTTCCATCTTTAGAACCTGTAAATTCTGCCAATTTATCGTAAACTTCACCTATTTGTTCTTTTGATAAGGCATTTAATAATTCAGGATCTTCATAGTTTCCGTCTTTATCAATATGTAAAGCTTCGATAAAATTATCTCTATCTGTTAAATCTGTAATGAATTCACTATTTTCACCATCAATTCTTGCACTGACGATTGTGTCTCTTACGTGAAAACTGTCAGGGAATGTATCCAGATCGCCTATCGTTGAAGCGGATCTTGCTTGACCTTGCGTAGCAACATCTGCATATTCACCTGTTGCATAACTTAGAAGGGATTCTTTCATCATTTGTCTTTTTTCATTTTCACTTACACCTTCTAAATCTAATTCATCATAATAACTTTGAATTGATTCTTGGTTTGCGTCATACCATTTTGCAAATTCTTCTTCTTCAATAACGGCATCGCCATATGAATCACTATTTATTTCAATGTGATTATTGGTAAAAAATGCAGAAATTTCATCATCACTTAAGGTCTGGTCTTCTTCATGATTTCCATTTGCTTCTTCACCCGTGCCAAGCCATTTTTCATTGTTTAAAAGATAATCTCCAAAGTTAATGTTATCCATACATTTTCCTTTCATTCTATATTACATATTTTCTAACATTTTTATTTATTTACACAAAAATATCTATCGGACTAAATTTTTTTTTCTTTAGTTTTTTTTTATAAATGTTAAGATATGTAAAATTAACGAGCATAAAAATATTTAAATGCCCGTTGTTTTTCATTATTTTTAATAATTTACAATTTAATTATGCCTTGTCTTAAAATTTTAAAAGCTCCGTTATTTTCAACAAAAATAACAGTAGACTCAATACCTTTTGCGCAGAATCCGTAATCTTTAAAAACGTAATCAACATAACTGCCGATAGATTTTTTTGCTTCTTCAAAAGTTCTTGATGATTGCTCATTTGATATATTAGCACTTGTTGTAGCGAGAACATGCCCGTCTATAACCGAACACAGTTTTTGGAAAAAGATATTATCGGGTATTCTTATTCCGACGGTTGTTTTCCCTGAAGTTATGTAAGTAGGAGTTATGTCAGATTTCTCAGTTACTATTGTTAAAGCACCCGGAAAATATTTTTCAATATACGATTTTACATATTTATTTTCTTTTATATACGGAAATAAATTCTTTTCATTATTTGACATAAGAATTAGCGGTTTAGAACGGTCACGCCCTTTTATTTCGTATATTCTGTCTGCTCCTTTTTTCGACTCAGGCAGACACCCTAATCCCCAAACTGTATCTGTTACAAAGGATATAACTCCTCCGTCTTTTAAAATTTTATTTAATTTATCTGTGAAGGATTTTTCTTCTAAAATATTCTTTAATTCGTTCAAGTAATTCACCTACATATTCTATTTTAAATGCTGCAGCTATTATTGTATAAATAACCATGCTTAATATGAATACGGATATTGTCTTTATTGCCAATAAAATATAGCTGTTATTTATAGTCCAATATTTATAAAGTACAAAGCTTAGTCCGAAAGCTAAGACTGCTGCTAATACCATTTTTATCAGATTTTTAAAGTATGTTTTATAATCAAGGTTTATTTTCTTTAATAATATTATTCCCAGTAAAGTTGCGTTAAATAGTGTAACTAAAGAAGTGGAAAGTGTTATTGCCGCAATTCCCAATTTATCTATAAACAAATAATTCAGTATAAATTTTAATATTATAGATGACATAGCGACAAGGAAAGGGGTTTTGGAGTCATTAAACGAATAAAATACTCGTGTTATTGAATCTCTGAAAACATAAGGAATTATTGCAAGAGATAAAAATGTTAAAGCTTGAGCCACCATATATGTTGCGTTCGAGTCAAACTCACCTCTTTGAAATATTAATTGAACGGCGTCAGAAGCAAGCATTATTATTGCGAACATAACAGGTATTGCAACAAAATTTAATAGTCCTATCCCTTTATGGAAATAGTATTTTATTTCATCATATTTTTTTTCTCCGACTAATCTTGAAAAAATAGGAAATAAAGGTACCAAAAATGCGGTTGCTAATATTCCGACAGGGAATTGAAAAACTCTGTTTGCATATCCTATTGCTGTCCAAGCTCCTTCTTTCAGTTGAGAGGCAAAAAACATGTCTACATATACATATATTTGACCTATTGTTGAACTTAATGCCGCAGGAAATACCAATTCAACCAAATTTTTTAATTCGTTGTTATTTTTTATATCAAAACAAGGTTTAAATCTGAATCCTAATTTTCTGACGGCAGGAAATTGCAATAAGAACTGTAATACAGCACCTATCGAAGTGGCTATTGCTAATGATATTCCTAAATTATCATTTTTGATAAAAGCTATTATAATTATAATGCTTAAACTCATTAGAACAGGTGATATATTAGGGAGCAGAAAATTTCTGTATGTTATTAATAAGCCGTAATAAATGCCTATAATTCCGCCTATTAGTATAACAGGAGTCATTATTCTTAAGTGTCTGCCTGCTAATGTTACTAATTCGGGGTTATTACTGTGTATTATTATGCTGAGTATTTCATCCGAGAATATAAAAATCAATATTGATAATATCAAAAATACTATAAATGTAATCGTTAAAAATGTGTTAAATAATCTGTTAACTTTTTCTGATGGCATTTTATCATCGGGGTTTATAAGTTTTGCAAATACACTGACTGTTGCACTATGGAACGGCCCACCGACTCCGCCCATTAATATTATTGCTAATGATGGTATTTGATATGCATAAAAATAAGCGTCGGATACAAATCCTGCTCCATAATAGTTTGCTATACAAATATCTCTTAAAAATCCTACAAATTTAGATATTATTGTTACAAACGCTATTAGCCATGCTGCTTTTAGTAAAGAGGTTTCTTTATTCATTTTCTTCCTCTTTTACTATTATGTATATGTTTAATGACTTATTATAATTATTGTCTTCGTCGGCAATAAAATATTCTATGTTGTTTTTTCCTTTGTTCAAATATTTTGAAATGTTTACTTTGTTTATTCCGTTATTTAATTTTACTTCTAATTCTTTATCATTAATTTTTATTTTTAAAATTTTTACGTTATCTTCATTTGATATAATAACGGCTGCTGTTTCATTTTTGCTGTAAAAAACTCTATCAATTGCTTTTTTGTTATTTAGAACTTTTATCGGTATGGTGGCAAGCTTTATGCCTTGATAATAATGCTGAAGAATTTCATCAAAACTATATCCGGATTTTGCCATTTTGCCTGCACCCCATTGACT
>CANROV010000192.1 GCA_947632315.1 Candidatus Gastranaerophilales bacterium | reverse complement strand
CCTTAGCTCCTCGCTTTTATATACTGACATAAACATTTTTAAAAATCAAGTATTATCTTCTCTTAATGGTCTTAGCAATATTATAGAATTTAAATTTAATTGCAAAAATTCATGGATTTCAGCCTTTCGGTTCGGGAAATCTCTGTGAACTACTTCACAATTTTTTATCGCTACAAATCGCTTTGTCCCGTTTAATATATCAGACAAAACCCTATTCTTTTTACTAACCTTTGGCATAAATACACTGCCTTTTATTTGATAATCCTTTGTTATTACCAAAACTCTCTCGGACCAAAGTCCATTTACCATACTGTCACTGTTATTTTCAAAATTATTGTCCATATACATATAATGCCCCTTTTTTAAACCGAATAAGACTGAAACAACGGAAGATACAAAGATAGTGCCAAGAAACATACTAAAACACCAATAAACACAAGCAATATAGGTTCAACTAACTTTCCTAATGTCTCTATAATTAAATCTAACTGCTGGTCAATATGGTTAACACATTGAATCATTAACTCTCCTAATCGTCCGGATTGCTCACCTGTTGCTACCATAAATAATATCATTTTAGGGAAAATATTAGCTGCTTTCATTGATTCAGATAAATGATCCCCTGCCTGCATTTTCTTTATCGATACTTTTATTGCGTCATTCAATACAAAGTTTGACAAAGTAGTTCTTGCTAAATATAAACAATCTAATATCGGAATACCGGCATCGTAAGATATTTGCAATACTGTTAAGAAATTTGAAAATGCAGCCGATTTTATTAAATCTGATATTAAAGGAATTTTTAATACTAATTCATCTATTTTTCGTTTTGATGGCTCCCATTTTAATAAGTATATTGAAACCCCTATAATTAAACCGATTACTAAAGGAATTACAAACCATTTATCACGCAAAAATTCTCCTGTATTTATACAGAATTGAGTAATTGCAGGTAAATCTTTTCCCTGCTGATCAAACAAATCTTTAAATGCAGGGAATACAAATGTTAACATTATCAAAACAACTACTATTGCCAAACATACAACAAATACAGGATATGTTAACGCAGAAATAAGTTTACCTTTTATATCACCTTGTTTTTTTAACAATTCAATTAAACGTTCAAATGTTTTATCAATTTCACCGGAATCTTCACCGGCTTTTGCCAAGCCAATATATACCTGACCGAATATATTAGGAAATTTTCCTATCGTATCTGATAAAGTATAACCGGCTATAATCTGTTTCTTTATTTCTTGAGCTAATAATCTTACCTGCCGAGAAGAAGCATCTTTTTCTATAAATATTAAACTTTCAATAATAGGAAGACCTGCTTTATTTAATGTTAAAAATGTTTGAGTAAAATCGATTTTCTCTTTTAATGAAAGCGATTGTAATACTCCGGATTTCATTGAAGAATGGTCTTTTGCAACAGCAGTAATAGCTATATTTTTATAGCCATACATATTTCTTACTTTTATTCTTGCTTCGACTTTTGATTGGGCTTCAACATGGCCTTTTATCAGTTCGCCGTTCCATTTTTCAGCTTCATATTCGTATCTGGTCATTATCTACACCCACCTTAATCTTTTACCGGACCTAATACTCTCAAGAACTCTGAAATTGTTGTTTTACCTTCAATTATATGTCTTAAACAAACTTGCTGTAATGTTTGCATACCAAAACCAACAGCTGCTTCTTCAATTTCAATATCATGAGCACCTTGTGAAATTAATTTTTTAATTTCTTTCGTTACGGGTAATATTTCATATACCCCAAGACGACCCTTATAGCCTTCATAACCGCATTCTTTACATCCTGTTGACTTATAAATAGGAGTATTCATAAATTTTTGTATCTCTTTCTCTCCGCCTGATATAACCACTTCAGCCTCTTCTCGAGACGGATAATATTGAGCTTTACAATGCGGACATAAATTTCTTACTAACCTTTGAGCTATTATACCTACTAATGTTGAAGATACAAGATAATCTTTTGCTCCCATATCAATCATTCTGGTTATTGTTGCTGCAGCTGAATTGGTGTGAAGAGTAGATAATACCAAGTGACCTGTTAAAGCAGCAGAAATTGCCGTCTCTAATGTTTCTAAGTCACGAATTTCTCCGACTAATATTACATCAGGGTCTTGTCTTAATATTGCTCTCATACAAGATGCGAATGTTATTCCCGCTTTTGTATTTATCTGCGATTGGTTTATTCCGTCAATTCTTATTTCTACAGGATCTTCAATCGTAGTTATATTTATTTTTTCATCATTTATTGCTTTTAACAATGAATACAATGTAGTAGTTTTACCTGAACCTGTAGGACCTGTTGCTAATATAATACCGTTTGGAACACTTTCCATTCTTTTTATCAAATTAAGTTCCGACTCAGAAGCACCTACCAAAACCATGTCCTCTTTCTTTTTTGCCATTGAAACAGCCGGAGCAAGAATTCTTATTACCATCTTTTCTTGCTCTCCAACAGGTAAAGTATTTATTCTGAAATCATAGTCCCTTGACTTATAATTGAGAGTAAAAGAACCGTCCTGAGGTCTTCTATGCTCAGCTATATTCATTTTTGAAATAACTTTTAAACGTGTTAATATTGCAGACTCTGTTTTTTCAGGTAAGTTTAATACTTCTCTTAATATACCATCTTTTCTGTACCTTACTACATAGCCTGTCAATCTGGGTTCTATATGTATATCAGATACCCCAGAATCAATAGCGTCTGCTATGACTTTATTTACAAATTTTACTACCAAGCTTGAATCATCTTGCAATTCTTTTTGAGCTTGCTCAAATAAAGTATCTTCATGCTCCTCTTTTGCAGCAGCACGTTCCATCTTTCGCTTAATTTTATCTGTGGTCTTTTTCTGCTCGTTGAATAACTGCTGCATACACATAGAAAATTCATAATGTGTAATTATCAGAACTCTGGGTTTTAATCCTGTTAAAAATACTATATCATTAATAACCTTTTTATCATTTGGATTAACCATACCAACAACAAAATTATTATCTTCAGAATCATAACTTATAGGAATAACTTTGTTCATTTTAATAAAATCTTCAGGAAGCATTGCAATAACGTTTTCTGAAATTTTTAATTGGTCTGATCCAACTGATTCATAACCTTGTTGTGCTGTTAAAGCTTTCTTTAATTCTTCAAGAGTAATTGCACCCTGTTGAACCAATACTGTACCTAAAGGAACCTGTGTCTTCTTTGACTCAACTAAAGCATTAAAGATTTGTTCATTTGAAACTAACCCCAATTGAACAAGCACTTCACCAATTTTCTTAGAATAAAATTTTCCATGGATTTCATTATTATTATTACTATTTGAAGTATTTTCAGCGGATGAATTTACACTTATATCTTTTTCAGGTTCAACTAAAGTTACGGAATCTGTTTTTTCTTGTTCAATATTAGGTGTTAATTCTTTTAATTCGGGTGCCGGAATATTTGAATTATTTTCTGCACTCTCATTCAAGAAATTTTCTTTAACATAAGAAAGCAACTCCTTAAAATCATTATTTGATACCACCTTAGCGGTAACATTATTAACTAATGATACTTCC
>CANROV010000191.1 GCA_947632315.1 Candidatus Gastranaerophilales bacterium | reverse complement strand
CATCAAGCTAACTTAAGAATTATAGAAGCACTTGAAAAACGCTTAGAATTTAATCCCGATAATGTAATTTCAAATATTCAAGAATATGCCAACACATCCGCAGCTTCAATTCCTATTGCTTTAACGGAAGCAATTCATTCAGGCAAAATAAAACTCCCTGCAACTGCAATATTAACAGGCTTTGGTGCAGGCATGACGGTTGGCACTACAGTTGTCAGATTAAGAGAAGGTATCGCATAATGACTAATTACGCACTAATTTTCCCGGGACAAGGCGCACAAAAAACAGGCATGGGAAAAGAGTTATATGATAACTCATCTGCCGCAAAAAATGTATTTCAAACGGCAAATAAAGTTTTGGGATACAGTATATCCGATTTGTGCTTCAATGGCACGGAAGAAGAGTTAACTAAAACAATTAATTCACAACCTTGTATATTAACTGTTTCCTTAGCGGCATTAGAAGCTTTAAAAGAGAAAACAAATATTGAAATAGCTTGCAGTGCGGGACACAGTCTTGGCGAATACGCTGCATTATATACGGCAGGAGTAGTTGATTTAGAAACAGTGCTTAAATTAATACAAAAAAGAGCATGTTTAATGAATGAAGCGGCAGAAAACACAGATGGTGCCATGACTGCAGTATTAGGATTGTCGGATGAAGCCGTAATCAATATTACTAAAGAATTGGAAAATGTTTATGTTGCAAACTTTAATTCACCCGGCCAAGTGGTAATAACAGGTGATAAATCCGCAATTGAAGCAAGTTTAGCAATTTTTAAAGAAAAAGGTGCAAAAAGAGTTATTCCTCTTGCCGTTTCCGGAGCATTCCACTCACCGTTAATGAAAAATGCAGGTAATGAATTTACTAATTTTGTTAAAACATTTACTTTTAACAATGCAAATATACCTGTATTTACTAACGTTGACGCAAGTAAAACGCTTAACGGAGAAGAATTTAGAGAAAAATTACCCGAACAAATATATTCATCAGTTTTATGGACACAAATAATCAACAATATTACAAATTCAGGTATTACTAATTTCATAGAAATAGGCCCCGGAAAAGTGCTTGCAGGATTAAACAAAAAAATAAATTCTGAATTAAACACACTAAATATATATGATTGGGAATCACTAAACACGGTAATAAGTGAATTGAATAACCATAAAGAGAAGGAGCTTGTATAATGACAGAGAATAAGGTTGCACTAATAACCGGTGCTTCAAGAGGCATAGGCAGAGCTTGTGCAATAGAACTTGCCAAAGCAGGATATAATATAGCAATAAGCTATGCAGGCAACGACGAAGCCGCAAATAAAACAATTACCGATTTAAAGTCATTAAATGTTGAAGCGAAAGCATATAAGTTTGATGTAGCAGACAAAATAGCTTGTGCCAATGCTGTTGAAGAAGTTTTAAAAGACTTTGGGAAAGTAGATGTACTAGTTAATAATGCAGGTATTACAAGAGACGGTTTATTTATGAGAATGAACAGCGATAACTGGGAAGCGGTAATAAATACAAATTTAAACAGTGCATTTTACATGACAAATCCAATAATTAAAACTATGATTAAACAACGCTCAGGCTGTATAGTAAACATGTCAAGTATATCAGGGCTTATGGGCAATCCGGGGCAAGCGAATTATTCAACGGCAAAAGCCGGTTTAGTAGGTTTTACAAAATCACTGGCTAAGGAGCTTGGCTCAAGAAATATTAGAGTTAATGCCATAGCACCCGGATTTATACAAACTGATATGACAAAAGATTTAGATACAGAAAAAATCACTGAACACATTCCGTTAAGAAGGTTAGGCCAGCCTGAAGATATTGCTAAAACAGTTAAGTTTTTAGCTGAAGATGCACCATATATTACAGCACAGGTAATCGGTGTAGACGGCGGTCTTGTTATTTAATTAATAAATTTGCAAATTTGTCTGTAAATAGTATAATAATTTCATAGTAAAAAAATAAGTATTAGTAAAAAATGAGGTAGAAAAAAATGAGTGACATTCTTGAGAGAGTAAAAAAAGTTGTTGTTGCGCAATTAGGGGTTGAAGAAAGCGCAGTTACTCCCGAAGCAAGCTTCACAGCAGATTTAGGTGCTGATTCTTTAGATACAGTTGAATTAGTAATGGCATTTGAAGAAGAATTCGGATGCGAAATTCCTGATGAAGAAGCTGAAAAAATTGCAACAGTTCAAGATGCTGTAAATTATATCGAAGCAAATTCATAATTGCCCGGTAAATCAATATAGGTTTAATGAGGGGTGCTTGGATAGTGCAAGTTCTCCTCATTTTATTAACAGAATAAATAGGTGAAAAAATGACAAAAAAACGTGTAGTAGTAACAGGCATGGGTGTTGTATCACCCTATGGCGTCGGCTCTGATAAGTTATGGGATGGAGTTGTAAACGGTAAAAGCGCCGTTTCTAAAATTGAGAATATGGGAGATATGAGCGGACACACTGTTTTAATCGGCGGTGAAATAAAAGAATCAGTTTTTAATCCTATTAATTATTTTGAGCCAAAAGAAGCAAGAAGACTTGATAAGTATTTACAATACGTTCTTGTGGCAGCAAGAGAAGCAATAGAAGCTTCCGGCATAAAAGATTCAGGAATAGACCCATATAGGTTCGGATGTATTGTAGGTTCTGCTGCAGGCGGTTTTCATACAATAGAAAAAAGCTATGCGGATATGCTGAATAAAGGGCCTACAAAGTGTTCACCTTTTACAATTCCCATGTTAATTTGTGATATGGGTGCAGGGAAAATTTCAATTGAAACAGGTGCAAAAGGCGTCAATAAAGCTGTAGTATCTGCGTGTGCAACCTCTGCTCATTGTATTGGTGATGCTTATAGGGCTATTCAATATGGCGAAGCGGATGCAATTATTGCAGGCGGTTCTGAAGCTGTAATTTGTACAATCGGCTTAGGTTCTTTTACTGCTGCAAAAACACTATCAAAAAGGAATGATGAACCGACCAAAGCTTCAAGACCTTATGATAAAGACCGTGATGGTTTTGTTATGGCAGAAGGTGCCGGAATTCTTATTTTAGAAGAATTAGAACACGCTAAAAAAAGAGGAGCTAAAATTCTTGCGGAAATAATCGGATTCGGGCAAACAGGCGATGCTTATGATGTTGTTGCGCCTTGTCCTGATGGTTCAAGTGCCGCTAAAGCTATGGAATTTGCACTCCAAGACGCAGGAATAAAACCTGAAGACGTTCAATATATTAACACTCACGGAACAAGCACTCACTTGGGTGATATTGCCGAAACTTTAGCAATAGCAAAAGTATTCGGAGACAAAAAACAAAATCCTAACTTAAGAGTAAGTTCAACAAAATCAGAAACAGGACATATGCTTGGTGCTTCAGGTGCAGTTGAGTCAGTTATTTGTATTCATACGATAAATGACGGTATAATTCCGCCTACCATCAATCTTGATAACATTGATGAAGAAGTGGCTGATTTAAACTTTGTACCAAACAAAGCTGAAAAACGTAATGTTAATATTGCACTTACTAATTCATTCGGTTTTGGCGGACATAATGCGGTATTAATCTATAAAAAATATAACTAAACAATATATTGAATATT
>CANROV010000190.1 GCA_947632315.1 Candidatus Gastranaerophilales bacterium | reverse complement strand
AAATATAACTTTTTGGTGCATACTGATATTAAGTTTGTTCCTTGCTTCTTGTTTATTAATATTAAAAAATGCTTCTCTGACAGGATTTCCATTATATATTATATTTTTTGATTTTAAGATATTTTTAGAATTTTCAAAAGCAACAGATACTACCTTTGCCATAGGTGCAGACATTTTCGATACTAACCCGGGCATTGAGTCACAATCGTGAATCATATAAGGAATATTTAAAAAACCTGCACTTAAAACAACAGGCGCAGATACATATCCTCCCGTTGTAAATACCGCATTAGGTTTGTATTTCCGTGCATATGAACATGTTTTTATAAAAGCAAAAAATAATTCAAATGTCCATTTTATAAAACTCAAGCTTAATTTTCTCGGCATGCCAGATACCTTAACGGGAAGAAAAGTAACGTCAGGATAATTTTTTGCTATTTCAAATTCAAGATTTTTAGGGTTGCCAATAAAATAAATGTTTTTTGTTTCTTCATCTTTAAGCAGTTTTTCAACAATGGTAAAAGCAGGGTAAATATGTCCTCCCGTTCCCCCGCCTGATATAAAATAAGTTTTTTCTTTTTGAGGCATTTAAACAATCCTTCTTATTCTTTGTTTAGATATATTTAATAAAATTCCGACCATACACATTGTAATAAAAAGAGAAGTACCTCCGTAGCTTATGAACGGAAGCGGAACACCTGTTGCAGGAAGCATGGAACTTGCAACGGATATATTAATAAATGCCTGAATACATATTGAAACAGTTATACCTGCGGATAATAATTTCCCGAATAAATCATCGCATTTATTTGAAATTAAAAGACCTCTTTGTAAAAAGGCAAGGAATAATCCGATAATAATTATACAGCCGAGAAAACCGAATTCTTCGGCAAAAACCGCATAGATAAAATCGGTATGACCTTCAGGAAGCCAGCCCAATTTCTGCCTTGAATTACCGTATCCTACTCCGAAAAAACCGCCGGCAACAAATGCCATCATTGCCTGAATTATATTATATCCCGCATCGTATGGGTCTGATTCTGGGTTTAGCCATATCATTATTCTTTGTTTTTGGAATGATTGTATCATTAAGCTTACTCCGCAAACTCCCATACAAATCATTGATACTATTAATTTTATCGAACCGCCCGCTGCAAAGTACATAAACAAAGATGATAATCCCAAAATAATTACCATGCTTAAATTTGGCTGTTTGAATATTAATCCAACCATTATAATAATCGGTATAAAATATTTTAATTGAGATTTATCAAATATATTAATATTTTTTGAAAAACTGCTTGCAAGGAGCATAATAATAGCAAGTTTTGAAGCTTCTGACGGCTGAAATTGAATCGGCCCCAGCGCCAGCCATCTTTGAGCTCCGTTAACCTTTGTTCCAAAAAAATGCACAGCTATTAATAATATAATTATTATCCACGCAAATTGTATTGATACTTTATTATATATTTTATAGTTTACTTTGCTTAAGAAATTCATGGCAATAAAGCCTAAAATAAACCAAATAAACTGTCTCAGAACAAAAAATGTTGAAGAAGTTTTTTCAATAATACATTTAGGCGCACCTGCCGAGAATATTGCAAGCAACCCTGTGATTATTAAAAATATGGTAATAAAAATCAGCTTGTTATCACAAGGTGACATTACTACGGATGTATTTATTTTTTGATTTTCACTGTATTTTTCTGACATATTCTTTAAATACTTCTCCACGATGTTCATAACTGTTAAACATATCGTAACTTGCACATGCCGGTGATAATAATACAATTTGATTATTTAGAGTCAAAGAAATATCAACAGCTTGTTCAAGTGAATTTGCCGTGATTATATTTGTAAATCCGTTTTTTTCCATATTTTCTTTAAAACGATTTGCTGCTTCACCTATTAATATCACTGTTGAAACGTATTTATTAATATAATCCGTGCAAAATTCGGTTAAATCGGTATTTTTATCACGTCCGCCTGCGATAAGGGTAAGGCTTTTCCCTTGAAATGACTTGAGCGCAACAAAAGAAGCTTCAGGATTTGTTGCTTTAGAATCATTATAAAATGATTTTCCGTTTATATCCGCCACATATTCTATTCTGTGTTCGACAGGCTTGAATGAAGATATTCTTTCTTTTATGTGTTCATTGGAAATACCTGTTAATTTAGCTATAACAATGGCACACATTATATTTTGATAATTATGCTCGCCTACCAGCTGAATTTCATTTAGTTTGATTATTTCTTCTTCTTTATTGCGTTTAAAAAAGATAGCGTCATTTTTTATATAACAGCAATTTTTTTCCAATTCTTTTGCATAAATAAATTTTTCACCCATATATGTTTTTGAAAATTCATATATCTTTTCATCAACACCGCTAAAAACAGCATATAACGGCTGTTTTGATTCTTTAAACAAGCTTATTTTTGCTTCAAAATATTTATCAAGTCCGCCATGCCAGTCAATATGGTCAGGAGTAAAAGTTAAAAAGCAGGCTATTTGCGGTTTAAAAGTAGGTGCTGCCGCCAGCTGAAATGAACTTACCTCACATACAAAATAATCGGGATTTTCATCTATCAGACTTGTAGGGGGAACGCCGATATTTCCGCATACGGGAGCATTATATTCACTGCTTAATATATGTGAAGCAAGATAAGTTGTTGTTGTTTTTCCGTTTGTTCCGGTAATGGCTATAAATGGTGAATTTGCTTCTAAATATGCAAGTTCTACTTCACCTATTACAGGTATATTTTTTTCTTTTAATCTTGAAAAAATTTCACTTTTAGGCGGAATTCCGGGGCTTGTTATTGCTATATATGAATCATTTATAAATTCATCACTGTGCATGCCTGTTTCTACATGTATTCCTTCATTTTTAAGTTCTTGAACAAGTTCAGTATCCTTATCTTGAAGCGGTTTATTTTCGGTTATAAAGCACTCTGCACCTTTTGAATTCAAATATTTAGCGGCTGAAATTCCGCTTTTTGATAATCCTAATATTAATACTTTTTTATCGTTCCATTTTCTTTTCATAATTTCCTACCATAAATATTTAAAGACTGATACTGCTATTGTACAAAATATAAAAGTGACAAGTGAAAATACGGTAACAATTTTATTTTCACTCCATCCTAAAAGTTCAAAATGATGATGAATAGGACTCATTTTAAAAACTCTTTTTCCCGTTAACTTGAAACTTGTTACCTGAATAATAACAGACATTGTTTCACAAAAGAAAATAATACCGATTAATAAAATCCAAAGTTCAAATTTACCCATAACGGCTAAAGTAGCTAACAAACCGCCAAGAGCTAAAGAGCCTGTATCGCCCATAAATACTTTTGCAGGATGTCTGTTGAAATATAAAAAAGCAATAACACTGCCCATACAAGCTGCTGAAATGATAGCTAAATCAATTCTTCCCGTTATAACACATATTATAGTGCATGCAAGCATAGCTACTGCCGTATTTGAAGCTGCTAAACCATCTAATCCGTCAGTTAAATTTACCGCATTTGATACTCCTGTCATAAAAAAGATTACAAAAAACGGATAAATATATCCTAAATCCAGACTGTATTGACCTATATTTAAAAATGTTTGATGTTCGGATATTGTCATATACAATGCCGGCAGT